>DASTET010000874.1:0-5249 GCA_035709445.1 Blastocatellia bacterium
GTCCTCGGCGACCGTGAAGGGCTCGGCACTCCCGGCTTTATAGCCAGCATCGCAGGGAACCCGCACCCCAACTTCGGCATTGTCGGAGAGATAAGCGGCCATTACGGGAACGTCACTATACCGGGGATCAGACCCGACCCCCAGTTTGACGCGGATGTCTTCACTTTTCTCGTAGGGCCGCGATTTACGGGGCGGCGGGGAAACCTCAATTACTTCGGGCATGTGCTTATCGGCGGGGCCAGGTCGAAAATAGAGACCGTGGACTCAGAGACCGATTTTGCCCTGGCGATCGGCGGCGGCCTCGATATCAACGCGAGCAAAGAGATCGCCGTGCGACTGTTTCAGGTAGACTATCTCCCGATCCGCGCCAGCGGCGATACGTCCAACAACTTCCGGTTCTCTATCGGCTTCGTCTATAGATTCGTAAAAGAGTAGCCGCAATCGCTGCGATGATTTGAAATCTCAAACTTGAAATCTCAAATTATGATGAGAGAGCTTCAGCCGACTGCGGCCAGCCCGAAGCGGGGTTGATTGCGCACCGTCTCCACGAGGCGCGCAGTCTCGCGGGAGTTGCGGCGGGTATCGAGCATGTAGCCGGCCTCGCGGCGGGCCGCTTCGAGCAGGGCGAAATCGCGGACGATATTGCCCACGCGAAACGCGGGCACACCCGACTGGCGCGTACCCATAACCTCGCCCGGCCCTCTTAGTTCAAGGTCGCGCTCTGCGACCTTGAACCCGTCGCTGGTTTCTTCCATGATGGCGAGCCGCTCGCGCGCTTCGGCGGTGCGTTTGTGCCCCGCGAGCAGTATGCAAAACGCCTGCTCGTCGCCGCGCCCCACGCGGCCACGAAGCTGGTGAAGCTGCGAGAGCCCGAATCGCTCGGCGTGCTCGATCAGCATCACGCTCGCGTTCGGCACATCGACTCCGACTTCGATCACCGTAGTCGCCACGAGTATGTGAATCTCGCCCGAGCGAAACTCTTCCATCACGGCGTCTTTCTCTTCCTGTTTCATCCGCCCGTGGACGAGCCCCACTTTGAATTTGGGGAAGACCGCCGTCTGAAGGTGCTCGGCCATCTGCGTGGCGTTCAGCAGGTCGAGCTTTTCGGACTCTTCGACCAGCGGATAGACGATATAGACCTGGCTCCCCTGCCGGATTATGGTGTCGAGAAAATGGTATATCCTGGTGCGCGCGTCTTCGCCGCGCACGCGGGTGATCACGGGCTTGCGGCCCGGCGGCATCTCATCGATTATCGAAACGTCCAGGTCGCCATATACCGTCATCGCAAGCGAGCGCGGGATAGGGGTCGCCGTCATCACAAGCACGTCCGGGTTATACCCGCGATTGATAAGCTCGGCCCGCTGGAGAACGCCGAAGCGGTGTTGCTCGTCTATGACGACGAAGCCGAGCTTGTGAAAATTGACGCTCTCCTGAATCAGCGCGTGGGTGCCCACTACGAGATCGACCTCGCCCGAGGCTATGGCCTCGTGAAGCTCTCGCTTGCGGGCGGATGTGAGCGACCCCATCAGAAGCTCGACGCGATAAGGCGAGGCCGCGAGCACACGCTTTATGTTTCGCGCGTGCTGTTCGGCCAGTATCTCGGTCGGGACCATTATGGCCGCCTGGTAGCCGTTCTCGATAGCGACGATGGCGGCCTGAACGGCGACGATCGTCTTGCCCGACCCGACGTCGCCCTGAAGCAGGCGGTTCATCGGGCGCGAGCTGGCCATATCCTGAACTATCTCGCGCAGCACCCGCTTCTGCGCGTTTGTAGGCTTGAACGGGAGCGCGCGGCGGACGGCCTCGCGCACCCGGTCGTTGATCTCTATGATGGTGCCTTTGGGCGATTGCTCGCGCCCCTGTCGCCTCACGCCCATGGCGAGCGCGAGCCAGAAGAACTCTTCAAAAATCAGCCGCCGGTGCGCGGGCGAAGCGAACCGGTTATAGGATTCGAGCGGAGCGTCATCGACGGGGAAATGCGCCTGTCGAAACGCATCGGCCCGCGAGATCAGCCGGTTGCGCGAGAGCACTTCCTGGGGCAATAGCTCTTCCAT
This sequence comes from Blastocatellia bacterium, assembly GCA_035709445.1. Taxonomy (GTDB): domain Bacteria; phylum Acidobacteriota; class Blastocatellia; order UBA7656; family UBA7656; genus DASTET01. Next base: position 2,055 of record DASTET010000874.1, read on the forward strand.
ATCGGAAAAGTCTATTCGCTCGAAGATGTGATGGATGATCGAGCGAAGCTGCTTGCTGCGCAGATCGCCGAGCTTTCGATAGACCGGCACGCGGCGGCCCGTATGAATCGGGTCCGCAGAATCTTCGTCGTCCGATAGAAATTCGTAATCGGGATTTTCGACCTCGAAGAACCCGCTTCGACCGCGCTTCCACTGACCGTAGAGCAGCACCCTTCTCCCTCGCGGGAAGTAGTTTTGCAGGTAAGGCTGGTTCCACCATTTCGCGCGTATCTGGCCCGTCTCGTCGACGGCTGAAAACTCGAATATCCGCAGCTTCCCGCCCTTGACCGCTGTCGTGCCCGCGACCCGCACCTCTACCTCTATAGTCGCGTAAGCGCCGTGCTCAAGGTCGCGTACGCGCGCCAGGTTCGAGCGGTCTTCGTAACGCATCGGCAGGTAATTGAGCAGGTCTTCTATGGTGACGAGGAGCGCGTTCGGCGCTCCCAGTGCGGTCGCGACGCCCTGCGCGAGTTTCTGCGCCGTCTTTATCGCCAGGCGCGGAATCTCGTGAAGATGTAATTCGTAAAGCGGAGTTCGAAGCTTGAGCAAAAGCACCTCGCCGCTAGAGGGGGTTTCATCTCCGGCTCGCGAGCATTCTATCAGAAGCCAGAAGCCAGAAGCCAGAATCTCTTACTCATCATCTCGCACAAAAGCTATATTCTGGCTTCTGACTCCTGGCTTCTGGCTTCTTTGTATTGATAAAATTTCGCGCATGACGAAAAAGCTATTGATCGCGCTGAGCCTCTCGATACCGGCTCTCTTCTTCGCCTCTTCCGCCGCCGCCTCGACGCCCGCGATGCGCGTAGATTACTACCACACGGGAAACGCCACCGAGGAGATGTTCAGCCTCGACCGCTTGGTCATAGAGCCGCTCGCGTGGCCGGGAAACCTCAGGCAGCCCGTAGATCACACGAACCGGGGCAAGTACCTCTTCGAAGTCATAGACCGGGGCACAAACCGGCTGCTCTACTCGCGCGGCTTCGCCTCGATTTACGGCGAGTGGGAGACGACCGACGAAGCGAAATCGATAAACCGCACTTTTCATGAATCGCTCCGGTTCCCTGCCCCGCAGTCGCCTGTTCAGGTGGTGCTCAAAAAACGCGACGCGAATAACGCTTTTCGAGAAGTGTGGTCGTTCATCATCGACCCCAAAGACATCTTTATAGACCGGTCGAAGCCTCCCGCGCCCGGCCCGCTCATCGAGATCGAAAAGAACGGAGACCCGGCAGCGAAAGTCGATATATTGCTTCTCGGCGACGGCTACACTTCGGCGGAGTTGAAAAAATTCGAGCAGGACGCGCGACGGCTCGCCGGAATCCTCTTCGCCACCACCCCGTTTAAGGAGCGCCGCAAGGACTTCAATATATGGGCGCTCTGCCCCGTCTCTCTGGAGACGGGCGTGTCGCGCCCCTCTACGGGCCAGCACCGCTTCTCGCCGCTCGGGACTACGTATGACGCTTTCGGGTCGGAGCGGTACGTGCTCGCCTTCGACAATCGCAGGATCCGCGAGATAGCTTCGCACGCGCCCTATGAGTTCGTAGAGATACTTGCGAACAACCGCACCTACGGCGGCGGCGGGATCTTCAATCTCTTTGCGACGGTCGCCGCCGACAGCGCGTGGTCGCCTTACCTTTTCATTCACGAGTTCGGGCATCACTTCGCCGCGCTCGCCGACGAGTACTACACATCGCCCGTAGCATACGCCCCGGCGACATCGCGCGTGGAGCCGTGGGAGCCGAACGCGACGGCGCTGCTCGACCCTGAGAACCTGAAGTGGAAAGACCTTGTCGAGCCCGGCACACCGATACCGACCCCGTGGGAGAAGGAGGCGTTCGAGGCCCGCTCGCGCGAGTACCAGAAATTGAGGAGCAGGATTCGCGCCGAGAATCGACCCGAAGAAGAGATGGACGCCCTGTTTCGAGAGAACAAAGCTGAAGAGACTCGCCATCTCTCTTCCGAGAAATATGCGGGCAAGGTAGGCGCTTTCGAGGGGGCGAACTACGAGGCGAAGGGTTTCTATCGCCCGCAGGTAGACTGCATAATGTTTACGCGAAACGATGTGCCTTTTTGCGCCGTCTGCCGCCGCGCCATCGAGCGCGTGATCGACCTCTATTCGCGTTGATATGAAAAGAGCTGCCCGGAACAGACCTCTTTCTTTCAGCCCGCGCTTATCCGCGCTCATCTGCGGCTTTGTCCTGCTTCTCGCGCCCGCCGCATTGTGCTCGCAGGAGGCGGTTTCGCCCGAAGCCCTTAGCCTGGCATCGCGGGCGCGCGAAGCCGAGGCCCGGTCGGACTGGCAGTCTGCCGAGGCTCTGTATCGAAAGGCGCTTGAGATCGCGCCCCGATGGGCGGAGGTCCTGGTGAATCTCGGAGTCGTCTACAATCGCCAGGGAAGGACCGATGAAGCGATAAATGCTTTCACAAGCGCGGCAGAGATCAAGCCTCAGATGACCGCCGCGCTCATCAACCTCGCCGTCACCTGTTTTCGCGCCTCGCGTTATGAGCAGGCGCTCGACCCGCTCCGCCGCGTAATCGGTTTGGAGCCGACAAACGTTCAGGCTCGGCAGTTACTGGCTCTCTCGCTGATCGCGCTGGAGCGTTTCGAAGAGGCCGTCGTCGAGCTTGAGCATCTGCGCGCGGCCAGTAATAAAGACGGCTCGATACTGCTTGCGCTCGGGCAGTCTTATATTCGATTGAAGCTCTACGGCAAAGCGGTCGAGCGGCTTGAAGAGCTTGCGCGGCTCGAACCCCGTTCGGCAAGGGCCCGCCTGCTTCTCGGCGAGGCGCTCGATAATTCGAGCGAGCCTGAGCGCGCGATTGTCGAGTTTCGCAAGGCCATCGAGCTTGACCCGCGGCTGCCGGAAGCGCACTACGCGCTCGGCTACGCGCTTTTGAGAAAGGGCGACACGGAAGAGGCACGTGCTGCCTTCGAGCAGGAGCTGAAGATAAATCCGGGTCTTATGCTTGCCAGCTTTCAGCTCGGGAAAATCTATCTCGACCTTGGCCGGACGGATGAAGCGGTGAGACTGCTTGAGCAGGTTATAAACGCATCACCCGATTTCAGACCCGCGCTTGAGATGATGGGCAAGGCGTTGCTCAAGCAGGGCGACGCCGCCCGCGCAGTCTCCGTGCTCGAACGCGCCGTGGGGATCGATC
>DASTET010000875.1:0-4248 GCA_035709445.1 Blastocatellia bacterium
CGACAACGTTCCAGCATAGATATGCTGGTGATAGATGTTTTCTCCGGGGCGAGCTTCGTCGTAGCGGATGTGGCGAGCTGGCTCGGCAAACGTTTCGGCAAGCCGATAGTCATGGTCCTGCGCGGAGGGGCCCTGCCTCAATTCATATCGAGGCACCCGCGCTGGACGATGAGGGTGCTCAGCCGGGCCGGCGCCATCATCGCGCCCTCCGAGTTCCTGGCTCGCGTTGCAGCGAAGCAGGGGCTCAGGCCACGGGTCATACCTAATGTCATAGACCTTTCCGTTTACCCGTATCGCCATCGCCGCAAGGTGAGCCCGCGCCTGTTCTGGATGCGCAGTTTTCATTCCCTATATAACCCTTCGATGGCCGTGCGCGTGGTGGCGAGACTGCGGTCGCTGATGCCGGACGCTTCTCTTGTGATGGCGGGGCTCGATAAAGGCTTGCAGTCGTCGGTCAGACAGCTTGCCGACGAGATGGGGCTTAACGGCACGGTCCGTTTCCCCGGCGTCCTCGATACGGCGGGCAAGGCCCGCGAAGGTGACGCGGCAGACATATTCCTCATCACCAATCGCGTTGACAACATGCCGGTGACGGCCGTCGAAGCATGCGCTATGGGCATCCCTGTTATCGCAACGGCGGTAGGCGGCATCCCGGACCTGTTGAAGGACGGGGAGACGGGGCTGCTCGTCCCCGACGATAACGATGAAGCGATGGCGGAGGCGATTCGCCGGCTCGTGAGCGAGCCGGGGCTGGCCGAGCGTCTGTCGGCCAACGGGCGCTCTCTGGCCGAGCGGTCTTCGTGGGAGCAGGTGCGCCCGATGTGGGAAGAGGTGTTCGCCGAGCTTATGAAAGGGCGAGCCGTTAAAGCGTCGCCGAGGAATCTCGACAGATGAAAGGCTGGATGCTGCAACTTTATCACGGACTGCCGGTCCCGGCCCGCTCGGTCGCCGCGAGTCTCCGCGGGTACTATCTGCGCTGGTGGCGCTACGGGCCGGAGACGGAGCAGATCGTGGCCGAAGCGCTTGAGCGCGAAGGGTGGAGCGAGCAGCGGTGGAGGAGCTGGCAGCAGGAGCGGCTGGCGATCCTGCTTCATCATGCGGCAACGCAGGTGCCTTATTACCGCGAGCAGTGGGCGGCGCGCAGGCTGAGGGGCGACCGCGCCTCGTGGGAGTATCTGGAGAACTGGCCGATCCTCGAGAAAGAAGCGATCAGGCAAGCTCCCGCAGCCTTTCTTGCCGACGGCTGCGATCCGCGCCGCATGTACCACCTGCACACGAGCGGCACAACCGGCAAGTCGCTCGACCTGTGGTGGAGCCGAAAGACGGCGAGGAACTGGTACGGTCTGTTCGAGGCGCGGGTGAAGCGTTGGAACAGCGTCTCGACCCGCGAGCGATGGGCGATACTCGGCGGGCAGATCGTAACGCCCGCGAGTCAAAGCCGCCCGCCCTTCTGGGTGTGGAACTCGGCTTTGAATCAGCTCTATATGTCTTCTTATCATCTCGCGCCTCGCCTGATACCGCATTATCTGGACGCGCTCCGGCGCTACCGGATCAAGTACATACTCGGCTACACCTCGTCGCTTTACGCGCTTGCTCAGGAGATACTCTGGGCGGGCCACGAGCGCGTAAAGATGGCCGTTGTGATCACAAACGCCGAGCCGGTCCCGGATTATCAGAGAGAGGCCATTAGCCAGGCCTTCGAATGCCCCGTTCGCGAAACCTACGGGATGGCCGAGATAGTCGTTTCGGCCAGCGAATGTCCCGAGGGCAATCTTCATTTATGGCCCGAAGCCGGGTGGCTTGAAGTCCTCGAAGAGGATCAGGCGGCAGAGCGCGGGGCGGTCGGAGAGATGGTATGCACGGGATTTCTGAATCTGGATATGCCGCTTGTTCGTTATCGCGCGGGTGATCGGGGCGCTACGGGCGAGGAGGGCGCGCGCTGCTCTTGCGGGCGAAGGCTGCCGATGCTGGCTGCGGTAGAAGGGCGAATAGACGATGTGCTCTACACGGCGGACGGGCGGCGCATAGGGCGGCTCGACCCGGTCTTTAAATCGCGCCTGCCGATACGCGAGGCCCAGATCATTCAGGAGGCGCTCGATAAAGTGAGGGTGCGTTACGTGCCTGCGCCCGATTTTACTATGGATGCGGGGCGCTCGATCATCGAGCAGTTGCAGATGCGAATGGGCTCGGTCGAGGTGACTCTGGAACAGTTGTCTGAGATACCCAGGGGGGCGAACGGAAAACTGCGCGGCGTTATCTGCAAACTCCCCGCGGAACAGCGCCGGACCCTGGAAAAGGCACGCCGTTAATCTTTTTACCCAATGGCCTTATACGAAGTCCGGTAGTGCTAAAAAGGTAATGCTCGATTATCTGAGAACGTATTCAACCGCAGAGGACGCAGAGGCGCGCAGAGGGAGGACTCCATTCTCTTCTGCGACCCTGCGGCGTCCTCTGCGGTAAATCCTACGGCTCGCTCAATATTACTTTTCATCACTATCCAAAGTGTTTCCCCGAAGGTGAGTAAAGCAATGAAAATAGAGACCTATAATCTGCCTCTCGTTTCCGTGATCATGCCTATCCGCAACGAGGCCGCCTTCATCGAGCGTAGTCTGGCCGCGGTGCTCGCGCAGGACTATCCGCCGGATTTGATCGAGGTGCTCGTCGTCGACGGGATGTCCGACGACGGCACGAGAGAGATCGTACAGCGCATGATCTATCGCCGGCACGATTCGGCGCTCTATGGCGGGAGAAACGGCAATGGCAGCGTGCTGGAGATAACCAACAACATCTCTCCCATATATCTCCTCGATAATCCGGGCCGGATCGTGCCTACGGGGCTGAACTCCGCGATTCGGCAGGCCAGGGGCGAGGTGATAGTCATCGTGGGGGGGCACGCGATCATCGAGCGCGATTACGTCCGCAGCTGTGTGGAGTCGCTTCTGCGAACGGGCACGGATTGTGTAGGCGGGGCGCTCGACTCCATAGGGATCGGCTATATCGGCACGGCCATCGCGGCGGCGATGAGCTCGCCGTTTGGCGTGGGCAGCTCCGGTTTCCGGGTTGCGACGGTCGGCGCCGAGCCTACGTTGACCGATTCGGTGCCTTTCCCGGCGTACCGCCACGAGGTCTTCAAGCGAGTCGGGCTCTATAACGAGCTTATGGTCCGCCATCAGGATTATGAGTTCAACTACCGCTTACGAAAGGCGGGCGGCAAGATTCTGCTGCTGCCCTCGATGAGAGTCAAGTATTACGTCCGCTCAAATTTCCGAAGCCTGTGGCGACAGTACTGGCAGTACGGCCTGTGGAAGGGGAGTTTTCTGAGAGAGCATCCCGCGTCGCTCAAGCTGCGGCATCTGATCCCGCCCCTGTTCGTGCTGATGGTCGCCATAAGCATACTGCTGGCATTGATCCCTCAGGCGCGTGTCTGGGCGTCGTGGATTGCGCCGGGAGCTTATGTCGCGTTTATGCTGGCAGGGCTGATCGCGGTGAGCAAAAGCGGGAAGCTCAGATACGCGCCCATCCTGCCCTTTGTCTTCGCGTGCCTGCATTTCAGTTACGGTTTCGGGATATGGCTGGGGCTCCTCTCTCCTATGACCTCCCGCAATAACAACCTGACAACGCTCAAGCCTGAAGACGCTGTGAATCGATCCCATGGTTAAAGGATAAAAGAATTATGACTTCGAATGCCCCCGAAGCACCTCAAATGCACATCACGCCCGGCGCCAGCAGTTGGACCGATGAGCGAAGACTGCGCCTTCCGAGCCTCGCCTTGCGTTTCTCTGAGCGCAAGCTCTTGCTTGTTGTGCTCGATCTGTTGATGGTCAACCTCTCGTTCTTTCTGACATTGACGATACGTTCAGGGTCGGAGATCTCGCTGGCCCTTTTCTGGGAGCGGTTGCCCTGGTTTGCATTGTTGACCGGGCTCTGGATTGCGATGGGCGTAGTGCTGAACATATACGACCTTGCCCGCACCGCGTGCGTCGGACCCTCCTTATGGAGCATAAGCTGCACGGCCAATCTGACGGGGTTGATATACCTGTTCATCCCTTACATCACGCCGTCGCTGCCGAGACAACGATTTCAACTGTTGCTCTTTCCGTTGTTCGCCATGGTGAGTGTCGGCATATGGCGCATCTTCTACGCGCAGGTTATCGTGCAGCCGTTATTTCATCAAAGGGCCATGATAATAGGCGCGGGATCAGCCGGACGGATGCTTGCCGGGGCCATCGCCAGGATAGGCGCTGACAC
>DASTET010000876.1:0-2667 GCA_035709445.1 Blastocatellia bacterium
CGCGCAGCAGGTCGAATTTTTCGCACGCGACCTCCGCTGCGGTCGCGGAGAAGAGATTCAGATTGTAAGGCAGCGTCGCCTTGTGCACCTCGCGGGCAAGCTCAGGGGTCGCGAGCAGGTAGCCGACGCGAAGCCCCGCCATCGCCATCGCCTTTGAAAAGGTTCGAAGCACGATCAGGTTAGGCAGCTTCTCAAGAAGCGGTACGACCGACCGGCCCGAAAACTCGTGATATGCCTCATCGATTATCACTATCCCGTCGAAATCGCGCGCAAGCTCGAAGACCTCTTCTTCGTCTATGCGACAGCCAGTAGGGTTATTCGGAGAGCATAGTATGATCACATCGGCGCGGCCCTCGGCGGCGCTGGCCCGTATAGCGGCGGCGTCGAACTGGAGCGCGGGCGTAAGCGGGACGCTTATCACCTCGCCGCCGAGCACCGTAACGATCTGGCGATAGAGCGTGAAGGTCGGCTCGGCTATAAGGACGCGCGTGCCCGGCCCGACCATCACGGTGAGCGTCGCCTGTATAAGCTCGTTCGAGCCGTTACCCGCAAGCGTGCCTTCCGGCTTCCACCCGGCGAACGCCGCGAGCCGTTCGAGCAGGCTCGCAGGGACGAAATCCGGGTAACGCGACCACGCGCGCCGCTCAAGCCTGCGCCGGACTTCGGCCTTTATCTCTTCCGGCATGTCGAAAGGGTTCTCGTTCTGATTGATCTTGACGGTTGCCCGGTAAGGCGCAAGCGTGTAGGCCGAGATGGCGCGCACGGCGGGCTTGATCTTCTCCAGTGCTTTGCTCATAGCTCTATTCTACTCTGACCAGCACGGCTCGTTTGTGCGCGGTCAGCCCCTCCGAATCTGCCATGGCGGCAATCGCATCGGCATCCTTTGCAATCGCATCGCGGGTGTAACGTATCACCGACTGCCGCTTGAGAAAATCATAGACGCCTAGCGGCGACGAGAACCGCGCCGTGCCTGCTGTGGGCAGCACATGGTTTGGCCCGGCGATGTAATCGCCCACAGGCTCCGACGACCACGCGCCGAAGAATATGGCCCCTGCGTTTTCTATCAGGCTTGCGGCGCGGTCGTCATCCGAGGTCATCAATTCCAGGTGTTCGGGCGCGATGAGGTTTACAAGCTCGCACCCGGCTTCAATCGTCTCGACGACGAAGACTGCGCCGTACCGGTCTATCGATGCGCGGGCGATCACGCGCCTTTCGAGCGTGGCGATCTGGCGCTCGACCTCCGCATCGATTTCGCGCGCAAGCTCCGGGCTGGTCGTTATGCAGATGGCCGAAGCCTGCTCGTCGTGCTCGGCCTGCGCGAGCAGGTCCGCCGCTATGAATCGAGGGTTCGCCGACGAGTCGGCGAGGACGACGACCTCGGTCGGGCCTGCGATGGAGTCGATGCCCGCCGCTCCGTAAATGAGCTTCTTGGCGATAGCGACATAGATGTTGCCGGGACCGACGATCTTATCTACTCGCGGAATGGTCTCGGTGCCGAACGCGAGCGCGGCTATAGCCTGCGCCCCGCCTACGCGATAGACCTCGGTGATGCCAAGCTCGACTATCACAGCAGCGACCGCCGGGGCTCGTTCGAGCGTGTTCGGCGGGGTCACTATGGCTATACGGCGCACGCCTGCGACCTGCGCCGGAACCGCGTTCATTATCACCGACGATGGATAGGCTGCGCTCCCGCCCGGCACATAGAGACCGGCGGAGGCGACGGGCAGGATTCGCTGCCCGGTTATGGCTCCCGATCTGTTTTCCAACTGCCAGGCAATCTCGCGCTGCCGGTCGTGGAAGGCGCGGACGTTTTCGATGGCCTTGCGAAAGGCTTCGACTACGCGAGGCTCGGCGCGCGAAGCGGCTTTCTCTAAGAACCGGGAATCGACGCGAAGCTCGGCGGGGCTGAGCGAGAGACCGTCGAACCGCTCCGTGTAGTGGATGAGCGCTTCGTCGCCGCCCGCGCGGACGCCGTCGACTATCTCGGCCACGCGCCCGACGAGGTCAGCGTTCATCTGAAGCGAGCGCGAGCGTATTCGATCAAGCGCCGGGCTCGAGGTCTTCGGTCTGTAGCTTACTATCTCCATAAGATACTGCCGATTTCAGGGCTTCTATCAAGTTTGCGATATGGGCGCGCTTCAAGTGATAGCCAGCGCGGTTTACCACCAGCCGCGCCGTCGATTCGGCTATCGTGTCTATGACGACGAGCCCGTTTTCACGAAGCGTGCGCCCGGTCTCTACAAGGTCGACTATATGCTCGGACAGTCCGAGCGCGGGCGCAAGCTCAACCGACCCTGAAATCACTATAAGCTCGACGGGCACGCCGCGGCGCTGAAAATAGTCGGCGGTCACGCGCGGGTACTTGGTCGCAACGCGCGCGGTAGCCAGCGGGTCATATCCGCGCCTCGCCGATTCGGGTTTTCCTGCCACTACGAGCTGGCAGCGACCGAACCTGAGGTCGAGCGGCTCGTGCACGTCCGCGCCGGATTCCATCAGCACATCGCGCCCGCATACGCCCGCGTCGGCCACACCGTATTCGACATAGACCGGGACATCGGCGGGCTTCACAAGGATAAAGCTGTAGGTCCCGCTCTCATCCTCGACGAGCAGACGCCTTGATTCGAGCGCTTCTTCGGGAACAATGATGCCCGCGCGCCGGAACAGGTC
>DASTET010000877.1:0-4803 GCA_035709445.1 Blastocatellia bacterium
CCTCCAACGGCCCTCGCGCTCGTTCTAACGCTTCATCTTCGCCCGGCGCGCCTTGCAGCAGCGCACTACTCAGGCGAGCCTGGATAATTGAAAGCGAGGACGCAATAAGGACGCAAGAGAGATTAAGAACGGGGTAAAACAGGGAAAGAGAGGGAACGTAAAGGATAGACAGCAAAACACAGGGAACAATCGCGTTAATCTCATAACCCAAAGGTCGCAGGTTCAAATCCTGCCCCCGCAACCATCCTTTCAATCAGTTAGCAGCGGCCAGCTTTGGCCGCTGTTGCTGTTTGTGGCCCATTTGTGGCCCACTTTCTACCATTGCCCCTTCAAGCGCCGCCACTGCCCGCCTTTTAGCCTGCTGTGTCGCGTGCGTGTATGAGGCTGTCATCGCTATGCTCTTGTGGCCCAGTATGGCCGCTATCGTGAATGGGTCTATTCCAGCTTCCCCCATTCTCGTTGCTGCCGTGTGCCGCAGGTCGTGAAACCGGAAGTCCTCAATCTTTGCATCCTCAAGCGCCTTCTGGAATGCCCTCTTGATGCAGACTAATGGACGCCCCGTTTCGGGATTAGCAAATACATACTCTGTCGAAAGGCCGGAACAGTGAGATGCAAGCTCTCGATAGAGCCTATCATTCATCGGAACGCGACGGTCTTCATCTGTCTTCGTTCTCGTTACTTGAATCTCGCCCCGATGAAAATCCAGTTCTTTCTTCCTGAGCTTCAGTATCTCTCCGAGACGCATTCCGGTTTGCAGCGCAACCAGTACAATCAACCGCAGGTGCGACCGCTTGCCAGTGAACTGCGCCATCAATCGCTCCTCTTCGTCCGACAGTAGATAGCGACTCCGCCGTATCTCACCTTTGTACTGATCTACTTCAGCGACGGGATTGTTTCTGACCTCTCGATTGCTGATTGCAAGGCTGAAGATACGCGATAGTAACTCAAGCTCGCGGTTGACCGATGTGCGGGACCGTTGCTTCCCACGCACAGTAACCGCTTTGCTTCTCGTCACCTTGAATTTCTCAACAAGGAAAGGGCTAATATCGAGCATCTTTTTGCTTCCAAAGTATGCTAGTATTGGCTTGAGCCTGGAAGCATCACTATTCCAGGACCGTTTATTTTCCTTAGCCCAGGGCTTATAGACTTCCTCGACAAATTCCTTGAGGGTCTTATTGCTCTGGGCTTTGCCGTATCTTCCCTCAAAGATTTCATCTCGAATCTTTCTCTCTGCTTCCTGAGCCTTGTACTTGGTTCGCGCTTCGGGGATCGATCCCCTGTAGCGCACTCCCTTGATCTTGATGTAGTAGTACCACCTGTCACCACGCTTATAGACAGACATGGTTACTTCTTCCTTTCCCAGGTTGCAGCCAACTGGGATACAGCAATTTTACATTGCTTGCTTGTTGCCAGTCTATGCTTTGTATGACGGTCATTTTCCGGCAATGTCCACTGAAGAAGCTCCGAAAGCATAAAGATCACTCGACCGTTAGCCTTACGATAAGGAATCTTTTCTTGAGACACCCATGCCCTGATAGTCTTAGGCTCCACTCTCAGAAGCTCGGCGGCTTCCTCGACTTCAAGAAAAGTTATCCGTAGAAGCCGCACAATGTCTTTTGCAGAAAGTCGCCGCGTCAGTATCAATGCCACCTCGCCCGCGATTTCTTCAACAGTCGGCTGGACAGGTGAAAAGTCCTCAGTAGCCATTTCTTGATTACTCATCTCTCAACCTCATCATCTATGCTGCCTTCTTCACTATTGCCCGCCGCACGGTCGCATAGCGGACCTGTGGCCTCTTGCCCGCGCAACTGTCGCAGGCATCGCCATAGGTAGGTAAAAAGCATGTGGCGGGCTTCCCACATGCCTCGAATCGTCCCGGCTTCACTTGCCGGTATTGATGACACCGCAAGTTGACTTCGCATGCCAGGACCGGCGCGATGCGTTCCAGATCGATCCGCTTTTTTCGCGCGGTCTTGGCGCGTGGCTTCGACTGTCGCTTAGGTTTCTTTCTTATCTTCATTCTTCGACTGCTCCCTTGCGCCATGCGTCTAAGATCATGTGCAGACTTTCACGCTCGGCCCGCTCGACTGACAACAGCCGGTTGAGTGCGTCTTCATCTATGTGTCGCTCGATACAATCGGAGACAAGCCCTTGAAGCACTCTCGGCGGTATCGCATCAACCTCGACGCTATAATCATCGTCAAACCTGTCGTTCTTCTTCTTGGTTGGGCGAGTAGGTAGATTCCACGCCTTTATCTGTTCAGAAGTGACTGCGATTCGCTCGAAATGAATCTCAGCATCGGGCGCAAACTCTCTTATGCCTTTCTCGACTGCGCGAGTAATATCCACACCTGACGGGTCGTAATCACCCAGATAGTACAAATATGCAGGCTTGCTCTTTCGCCTGATTGCTTGCGCGGATTCATACAAAAAGGTGAGGCTCGAAAAGCCACGTACTACCATCAACGGCACGTCCCATTTTTGTGTGATGGGATAGAGCACGCCCGCTAGAGCATCCTTTTCAAGCCATACCTCAACATAAACATTCTGATTGCTCCATAGCGCACGTCTGTAGGTTTCAGCCGTCAACTCTAAGGCATCCTCAAGCCCATTGTGCGTGCGAGGCTTTCGCATCCATCGGGTGCTATCGGCAAGCCATTCATAGGGCAGCTTTCCCTCGCGGCGCATTTTGATGAGCAGGCGGTCGACAGTGTTTTTGTATTGATTTTCAGATTTCTCGATCAGGCCGTCGCCGACCATCCGATAAAAGACCTGCCGGACGGTCATAGGATTGTCTGTCGCTAACAATCTCGTAAGTGCGAGGCGGATAACCTCCATCTCCGCAGATGAGCGCCGTTTTCGTCTTTGCTTTATCAGTCTAGTCTTATAAACTTCTGCCGTAGCCGCCATGCTCATCTTTTCCTATTTCAATGGCTCATTTCTGAGGCAAAAAAGTCATCCATCATTTCGCGCAGTTGCTCATCCGTTTGTGATCTCTTTCCCTGTGCTCGATTCTCCACTTTTGCCCAGATTTCAGCGTCAACCGGATCATATTCCGGCTGCGGATTTCTGCACGTTTCTGAAAAACCTGCAAAGTCATCTGTTGATTTATTTGAGTTTAAGCCCTGGTTTAAGGTCACCCATTTCGGGGGTATTGTTTGCCCGCAAGAGTCGCAAATCTTGGTTGCGACTTCGGGCGGTTCTGCCTGCGGGGAGGCTTCGCCTCCATAGGGCCGGGTGACCTTTCTTTCTTCTTCAGGTAGGTCACCTTTTTGAGCCTCTTCGGTCGCCTGTTGCTTAACAAACTCGATAAACTCAGGCGGCATATGCTCCACACCTGTTCGCCATATCTTCTCTTCCGGGGTGAAGAGTTGCTTCATTCGCTTGATAGTAGCGCCCATATTGCCCTGGACTCGCTTCCAGCCATCGGCAATCTTCTTATGGTAGTCGATCCGGGGCGGGTTTTTCTTGATATAAGCCTTGCCCGACTGCTCTACAACAAAGCGAGCAAAAGCACGCTCACGAGCTGCCTTCTTCCCTCTCGAATACAGGCTGTCCTCTTCGGCCATGATCATCACTTCGGCAACATAGCCGCGTGAGAATAGACGGACATTTGAAGGGATGTGATTGCCGTCTGCATCCTGCATACCTGGGGTGATGTCGGCAAAGGTAATTCGGCAAGCGGCTTGCTCTTTCTCTAGCTTCTCAATTCGCTCTCGCAGCCTCGACCGGGGCGAACTCTTGAGGATATAGCCGCCCGTTTTGGTCTGCTCAAATTCATTCCCCTTCAGCTTGTAAAGGAGTGGGTAAAGGTCCGCATAAAAGAAATCTAGTTCGCTTTGTCCTTCGGCCATAGCCTCAAGGGTGAAGAGCAGATCGCGGCTTTCAGGGCTTATGTTCGCCTCTGCCCACAACCGGGCGAGATACTTCGTCTGTGTTGTGCCGAGCACAGCCGCAGCCTGTTTTTCAGGCGATACAGCCTTGCGCCATGCTTCTGCTCTTTCCTTGCGTTGCTCCGGTGTCAGTTTCTCGCGGCGCGGCGGCTCAGTCGGTTTGATTGCCGGTTGTGCCGCGTCGAGTAATTGCAACACGGCATCCGGCCCGTCCGTCGCGGCTAGGTCATCAGGCCCATTCAAGCCCCGCTCGAAGTGATCGACCGCCATTTCAGCAAAGAAAACTCTGGCCGATAGAATGTAATGGAGGTGATGGGCCAGTCCCTTACGTGCGCCTCTAACGCTCTGGTATGTCTCAGACTTTAGTGAGTTGATATTGGAATCAAACAGGATGAAGACGCGCCGGTTCTCCCAATCAAAGAAATCGAAGTCATTAAGCGGACCTTTGGTTGATTCGCGCTCACCATTCGGGCCTGTCTCTTTGCCCGTAACGCCCTTCCAGCCGTACACGCCGCGCAGCCCTATTGGAATAAATAGTCGTATGCCGTCTCTGGCGAATTCAAGGGCGATTCTCCACAGGGCTAGGCACTTCTTTTCGCCCTCGCAGAACACGACCGGGATAGAGGTATCTTTTAACCATTCGGGCCGTACACCAGGCGGGATATAAAAAAGGTTGGTTCGGCCTTGCGGACCTACATACTTCATCTTCCCGACCGGCTCATCAAGCCGAAGCACGTATTCACGTACTAGCCCGTTGTATGGATGCCAGTACGGAATGATAATCCCTGAAAAATTATTATTTCTTCGGTCGTTTGGTCTGATGAAATTATAGCCGCCATCGGAATCGACACGGAATATCCCTGCGATAACTACATCTTGTATGCGAAGGTAGGAGCTTGCAAGCATGGTC
>DASTET010000878.1:0-6543 GCA_035709445.1 Blastocatellia bacterium
CGATTATGTCGCAAAACTCGCACTGGAAGGGACAACCCCGCGAGTACTGCACAGACATCGCGCTGTAACGTTTAATGTCGGCGAGTCGAAAGTCAGGAATAGGAGTGGCCGACAGAGGCGGTCGCTCCGCCGCCTGATAGCAACGTCTGGCCTGACCGCGTTCGAGGTCGAGCAAGAATTCAGGGAAGGTCGTCTCGGCCTCGCCAAGGAAAAAGTGATCGGCTGCCGGTAAGTCCTCCACGCTTGTGGTCACGTATGGCCCGCCTATGACCACCCGTTTCCCCCGGGCCTTGCATAGCTCCACGACTCGCCGCAGCGACTCTTTCTGAACCAGCATTGCAGTGGCGAATATGATATCGGCCCATTCTATGTCAGACGACCGCAGCGGCCGCACGTTAAGATCGATGAGCTGGCGCTCCCACGACCCAGGCATCAAGGCGGAGATGGTTAGCAGTCCGAGCGGCGGATAGGCGGCTCGCTTGCCCTCGAACGAGAGCGCGTGCCGGAAACTCCAGTAGGTGTCGGGGAATTGAGGGTTAAGCAGCAGAGCCTTCATGGCGTCCTCCCTTGCTTTTCTCGCTCATCAGCGATGATCGCCGGCGAGCCCGTCCACTCTCGAAATCAACAGGTATAATGCACCCTGCCAAATAATAGCCCTGATCGTCAGAAGCCATTGTAATAGTTGTGTCACAATTAGGCAGGCCATTCAGTTCTCGCTTTAACAGAGAGGTTCTTATCGATCAAGATCGAAATAACCACAGAGAAACACAAGGGAGAATCTTTATTCCTCCGGGCGCCAGGTGATGACTTGATTCATCGCAAGAAATCTCGCGCCGGGAGTTCTCATATCGAGCGGATGCCTGCCTGCGGCGGCGCGTGCTATACTGAGCAGGTGCAGGTTTTGCTTGCTACAACGAACCGGGGAAAGATTGCAGAGCTTGAGCCTCTGCTTGCAGATAAGGGGATCGAAGTGGTCGGCCTGGGCGACTTTGCCGCTGAAGAAGATATCGAGACCGGATCGACTTTTGCCGAAAACGCCTTGCTAAAAGCCCGTTATTATCACCATAGGACCGGAATGATTACAATCGCCGACGATTCAGGGCTTGAGGTTGAGGCCCTCGGCGGCGAGCCCGGCGTTCGCTCGGCAAGGTATGGCGGGCCTGGAGCTTCGGACCACGACCGGATAATAAAGCTGCTTCGAGAGATCGAAGATGTGCCTGCGACCGGGCGAGGCGCGCGTTTCGTTTGCGCGGCGGCGATCGTATGGGACGGCGGTGAGAGGGTGTTTAGGGCCGAGGCGCGTGGAAGATTGCTCGCCGAGTTGCGCGGCGAAGGCGGATTCGGCTACGACCCCGTTTTTTATTATGAGCCGCTCGGCAAGACATTCGCCGAGCTGACACGTGAGGAGAAGGCCGAGGTCAGCCATCGGGGGGCTGCATTTCGCAGCCTGGCCGGGTGGTTGAAGCAGTCCGGCCTGCTTGACACCGTAAGTTCGGGTGATAAAATAAAAAATCCTACTGGCGATCCTGCGGTATCCTCCGTATAAGAGGTGACTTATGAGACAAGCGATGAAACTATTGGCACTGATCGCGGTCGGAGCGGTCGCATATGCCAGCGTGCCTGTTGAGGCGGCATCGGCGATGGGCTCCATACGCGGCTTCATAAAGGATCCTCAGGGCAATCCTCTTATCGGCGCGGCTGTCTTCGTAATGGCAGATGCCGATGAGGCAAAGTCCGACAAGATCATCAAGCGTGCCAGCACCGATGTTGAAGGCAAGTTCGTCGCAGCGGGCATCACGCCGGGCCGCTACCGGGTGAAGGCCGAGGCTCTCGGTTTCAAACCGGTCGAGCTGGCTGCCGATGTCCGCCCCAATAAAGTCACCATATTCGATTCAATTCTGTTGCGCCGCATCGGCACACTTGCCGATGAGACAGGTCTTAGCAGCGATCCGAGGTTTTCGGCCCGCCGCGCGCGCGGCACTATCTTTCAGCACAACCCTGAGCCGGAAAAGAAGCCTGTCCCGGCTGATGAGAATACGACGGTAGCGCTCACGGACCGCACGCCTGAGATGCACGGCGTCATTCAGGCTTTCAGCCAGACTACTGCGAGCGCCAGGGGTGGCCCCGAAGAGTTTATGGGAGCCAATTTCGCGATCTCCGAGCGGCTCTCGGACGATGTAAATATCGTTGTAAGCGGGCAGGTTGGAAACGGGGAGGGCGCTCCGCAACGACTCGAAGTGCTTACGACCACGCACGCGGGCGACCGTCACCGCCTCTCTGTGGCGCTCGGCTACGGGCGTTTCACCTTCTCGCGCCGCGCCGGCTCGCCCAAACTGGGCCAGTTCTCGCTTTCGGCTACGGACACCTGGCAGGTATCTGGCCCGGTGCTTATCGTCTATGGTCTTGATGTCGCCCGCTTCACCGAGGGCGCGCAGGGAACAAGCGTGCTGCCTCGCCTGGGATTGGCAGTAGATGCGGGAGCAAGGACCCGGCTGTTTGCCGGGATCGCCCCCGGCTCTTCGGTCGATTCGCATTCGCGAGTCAGCCTCGAAAGCGGCGAGATAGTCTTTTCAGAGCCGAAATCTGTCGCGTTCACTCCGGGCGGCGAGCCGATCATGGACCGCAGCTATCGCCTCCAGTTCGGCGGCGAGCAAGTCCTCTCCGATAAATCATCGGTCGAGATGATGGCTTTCTTCGACACGGTGTCAGGCCACGGCGTAGGTCTTCTGGCCATCCCGGTCGAGCAAACCGGCGCGCCCGATCCTGTATTGCGCGCCGAACAGCAGCGGGGCCGCACGCGAGGACTTCGCGTAGTCTATAACCGCAGATTAAACAGCGTCGTCGAAAGCTCGGTCGGGTACGCGTTCGGCGAAGGGCAGCGGCTGTCGGCAAACGGCATAACGACTCCGGCCAGCCTCTTTGAGAACGAGGTCTTTCATGTATTCTCAGCGAAGATAGACGCGAACTTCATAAACACGGGGACTCGCATATCGACGGTGCTGAGACTCGCGCCAGCACAGGCCGTGTTTGCTATCGACCCGTTCCAGGGACAGATAGCGACTTACGACCCGAACCTGAACGTCTCTTTGACTCAAGACTTGCCAAGCTTCGGGTTTTTGCCCGGTCACTGGCAGGCATTGATCGATCTGAGAAATCTGCTTGACCAGCAGGGCTCGGTGAGCGACGAGCGCCAGGAATTGATCGCAAGCCGCTATCACCGTCTGGTGCGGGTAGGCGTTTCGCTGCGGTTCTAGCCGGGAAGGGAAGGCTGGGCCGGGAACGGGTGGTGTGGGTAGAGGTTGATTCACTAAACGCAGTGTCAATACGAGCGATTCAGATAGTAACGAACGCTCTTCTGGATGTGCTTCCAAAGACCGTGCCCCTGCTTCTGTGGTCGGGCTTTCGGATTCGTCTTCTTTCGAGCCGAGCCGGAAACCGAAGACAGAAAAGCTCTTATTACATCCGAAAAATTGGAGGGTTTCCAAAAATATGGAAGGTAGCGCGCGTTGAGCGGCTGTTAAGGTCTTATTATTGAGCGGTTGATTGTAAATAAGGGCCGGAATAACAGTTGCAACGCATCTTCTGAAGTTCTCTGCCCTCCTGGACGAACGCGGATTGGATTGAAACGATGAAAGACCTCGCAAGCAAGACAAAGCTTATCGCAATGCTGGCGATAACCGCCTTGCTGGTGGTCATTGGAGTTCTCAATCTGCGCGACCGTCTGCGCGCAAAACCGGTCCCGGATGACGGCGTCGAATGGGTCAATACAGCAAACGGCGTTCAGGCCCGCAGCATAAGCTCTGACTCGCCTCTGGTCTTCTCGGTACGCAAGGGCGATTATGTCCGCTATATTTTTTACCGCGACAAGTATGAAAAGATAGAGCAGGCTGAAACGCTATACCTATACCTTGAGCGTCAGGGGGTGGGCAACGATGCGAAGTATACGATAGAGCACGCCGACCCGGTCCTTCAGGGCATATACCAGATAGACGAGCCGATTTACGATGTAGAGTTCAAGGTGACGGCCCGCGATCAGCACCTTGAGCGGGGGCTGTACCTGGCCTTTGTCGGGCTGGTCTATCTGGCTATCGGACTATTCGTCCTTTTCAAACAGAGCCGGGCAAAGCTGACGTATCACTTCTTCGCCTGGTCGCTTGTCTCTTTCATTTTCTATTTCTACAGCTCGACCCGCCAGTTCGACGATCTGGACAAGCTGGTCTTCATGCTCGATTCGGCGGCGCTGGCGTTGATTGCGCCGATATTCCTCCATTTTTGCGCGAACTTCCCGTCGGGCCGAGGGCTTTCACTCAGGGCGCGCCCGCTTACGGCCGTTTTGTACCTGCCTGCTGCCGGGCTCATAACGCTCGAAGCGTTTTACTGTTACCAGCCGACGGTCTTCAGCGCCGTGTCGCTCGATCGTCTGCGCGACTGGCTGGACTGGAGCGGGCTGGTTCAGCTTGTGACGTTTTTCGTGGCCGGAAGCGCGCTTCTTATCCGCACGTTCATCCGGGCGCAAAAGCCGCTTCTTCGCCAGCAACTGAAATGGATCATCTGGGGGCTGGGGCTTTCGGTCCTGCCGCTGACGGCGTTCTACATAATCCCGTACATAACCCGGATTCAGATCACCCCGCTGATGGAGACGCTCGCCTACGGCCCGCTCATCCTGGTCCCGCTCTCATTCGGTTACTCGATAATTCGATACCGGTTGATGGACGTGGATGTGATCATGCGCCGCAGCTTCGTACACGCTATGGCGACCGTGGCGGTGGGCGCGATCTATATGGCGGTGCTGCTGGGCGTGAGCGACCTGGTGAAGTTCATCTGGGCGACCGCCGATCTGAACTCCTGGAAGACACGCGCGATAGTCGTCGCCGGGATGCTTGTGGTGGCGAGCCTCTTTGCGCCTATAAAGAAAAAGCTTCAGGAGTGGGCCGAGCGATGGTTTTACGGCGAACGCTACACGCTGCGGACCCAGCTCCAGGAATTCGGGCGCACGCTCGCGCAGACGACCGCGCTGCCGCACCTGCTCGATTCTCTCGTGCGGCGGTTGTCGGAGATGCTCTCGGTCCGAAAGGTGGCGATCTTTATTGAAGACCTCAATATGCCGTCGGGTTTCAGGCTTGCGCATTCCTGGGGGATTGAATCCGAGGTCCGGCTGCCCGAAGACATAAAGAGGATCATTCGCGTACGCTCGATAGGGCGCGGCTTCATAATGGCCGATGATCTGGAAGCGGGCAGCCTTCAGGGTCTCAGACAACTGGCCGAATACTACGACGCGGACGACACGGTGGCCGGGGCGACGGGTCCGCTCAGCCAGGCGGAGCAGGAGATTTACTATTATGTGCCCTGTGTAGTGCGCGACCGGATGGTTGCGATCATAGGCGTGGGCCGCACTTCATCGGGCGCGTTGCTCACGAGCGAGGATACCGACCTGTTGAAGGCGATTTCGGGTTATGTCGCCGTCGCCATAGATAACAGTCTGCTCTACCGGTCCGAGCAGGAGAAAGCCGACGAGCTGGCCCGGCTCAAGGAGTTCTCCGAAAGCATAATCGAGAGCGTCAACGTCGGCATAATGGTAGTAGATTTCCAGGGGCGGATAACGACCTGGAACAGCGCGCTCGAAGAGGTTTTCGGCATATCGCGCGAGCGCGCTCTCGGTCGAAATATTCGCGAGACGCTCGATGCAGACCTCATCGATACGGTGCAGAACGTCGTGGGCGAGCACGGCTGGGCGATTATGGAGACTCGCCATATTTATAAGTACAACGCGACGCGCGAAGACGGGCGACCGATCACGCTCAATATCTCGCTCGCGCCGTTCGAGGCCGCTCGCGGAGTCGTGACCGGCACACTCGTCGTCATGGAGAACGTCACCGAGCGCTCGCAGCTCGAACAGCAGTTGTTGCAGCGCGAGAAGCTCTCCTCGATAGGGCTTCTTGCAGCCGGGGTCGCGCACGAGGTCAACACTCCGCTCACGGGCATCTCATCGTATGCGCAGATGCTTCTTCAGCAGGTCTCTGAAGAAGACCCGAAACACAAGCTGCTTGAAAAGATTCGCCAGCAGACGTTGCGCGCATCAGGAATAGTCAACAACCTCCTCAACTTCTCTCGCACGGGCGACACTCAGTTTCGCGAAGTAGAGGTCAATCAGGTGCTTGACGACACTATACAGTTGCTCGAACCGCAACTGCGCAGCGCGCGTTTCGAGCTTGTTCGCCACTTCGGCGAGCAGTTGCCTGCGGCTTACGGTAATGCGTCGAAGCTTCAACAGGTATTCATGAACCTTATACTGAATGCGCGCGACGCGATGCCTGCGGGCGGGCGGCTCACCATACAGACGCGACTTGTCGATACCTCGCTCGTCATAGATTTCCGCGACACCGGCGTAGGGATCGCGCCTGAAAACATCGCCCGCATATACGACCCCTTCTTCACCACCAAAGAAGTGGGGCAGGGAACGGGTCTGGGGCTCGCGCTCTCTTACGGAATCATCCAGGAGCACGGCGGGCGCATATTCGTCGAGAGCCGGCCCGGAGAAGGCGC
>DASTET010000879.1:0-3569 GCA_035709445.1 Blastocatellia bacterium
GCGTGCGGGTCGAGTCCCGACGCGGGCTCGTCAAGAAGCAGCACCTCGGGGTCGTGAATAAGAGTCTTCGCAAGGCAAAGCCGCTGCTTCATGCCGCGTGACAGGCTCATAACCTGCGAGTCTCGCTTCACCGTCAGATCCGTAAGCTCAAGCACATCCGAGATCGCGCGCCCGCGCCGCTCGGGGGCTACTTTGTAGAGGGCGGCGAAATAGTCGAGGTACTCCCAGACGAGAAGGTCTTCATATACGCCGAAGCTGTCGGGCATATACCCTATCAGTCGGCGGACCTCGTAAGGCTCGCGGACCACATCATACCCGCCGACGCTCAGAGTCCCTTCGCTCGGCAGCATTAGTGTCGCAAGCATCTTTATAGTGGTCGTCTTCCCCGCCCCGTTCGGGCCGATGAAACCGAAGACTTCGCCGCGCGCTATATCGAAGCTTACCTGGTTGACCGCGGGAAAACTCTTATAGAATTTCGATACATTTTCGAGCTTTATCATGCTCGACCCGTTTTGAATGTTCTCGCTCATAACCGGCCTTTAAAGGTGCACTACGTAAAAAGACTTGCTGCGGCGTTTTAACGACGACTTGAAGCCGAGGCTGGTCGGACTGCTTTCGACGAAGCCGAGGACCAGAGGCCGCTCAAGGTGCATCAACGTATTCTTCATCTGCGCGTGGTCGAAGAACCCTGCGTGGAATATTCGCTGGCCCCCGACTTCGCGGTCGAGCACTGCGACGAGGTCCGTGAAGACCTCCGCTTCATTGCTCTCCTGTCCCAGCCTGCTCTGATACCAGTCCGAGAACTTCGACGCCGGAGGCTTGCTCAGGCTTATCTCCCGCTCGCCTCCTGCTTCGAGGTCGAAGAGATCAGATATGCCCTCGCGGCTTATATAGACCGCGTGTGTGACGGGCACGTCCCCGTGGTTTTTTATCATCACCTTTGACGGCGAGCCGTTCTCTATGGCCGAAACCAGTTTCGCGCCCTGTTCGGAGATGGTCCGGAAGCGGAACATTCCGGCGGTCCAGGTGTTCATCGGTACGCTCATCACGAACCTGTCCGGCTCTCGCTCGGATTGTATGCTGTCGCTTGTGACCGCGTTCGACGAGAAGTTATCCGCAGTGTCATTGACGTATGCGTTCCGGCCCTCGAAGACAAGCTCCTGAGTACCCTTCGAAGTGGGCATAATCAACAGCCCGCCTACGTTCCTTATGATCCCCTCCTCCTGGTGCAGCTCGACGTAGGAGACATCAGCGGCGACAGAATCGGCGCCGCGACTGATCTCGGCGACGGCGACGCTGACGCCCGTAAAGACAAGCACCACGGCAGGGATCGTAAGCCATGCAAGGTCGAGCTTTCGCATCCACCGGAGGGCGAAATAATTCACCGGTCCCACAAGCAGAAGATAAGCGATAAGAAAGAATACGAAATAATTCGGGGAGGGCGGCTCGATCTCGGCCAGCTTGAACAGAAAATTCTGTATGCCCCAGTTGTTTGACGAGTTGTTTCCGCGACGGCCAAGCGTTATCCAGTTAAGCTGTTTCGGCTTGGATTCGGCGGCAGGCAAGAGCAGGTCGTTCCACAGCTCTTTTCCCGCTCCCCATCCCCGGTATGGGTTGAGCTTTGGATTGACGGCGACGAACCGCACAAGCCCGCTCCCGTAAAACCGTTCGGCGACGACGGGCCTGCCTGAGGTACCAAGAAGAACCTGCGAGCCCGGTCGCGCGACCGAGGAGAGCACAAGCAGAGGATCGCTCGATTCAAAGCGACCGTATGTATCCGTAAGCTCCGGCAGGGCCGGGGTCGTAACCGACCCCTGCGCATCGACAGGAAGAATAGCGTCGAGCCCCGATGAGCGAAGACCCGCAAGATCGGCTGCGGCGGTCACCACAAGCATTCCGCCCGACGCCACCCACATCTTCAGCGCGTGCGCCTGCTCTGCGGAGAGTTGCGAAAGCGGCGCGTCTCCGAGCACTACCACATCGAGAGCGTCATATGATACGAAGTCGCGGGGCAGGTCTTCCGAAGCGACTACGACCGGGCGGGCCGAAAGCCCTTGCTGGTTTGTTGATGACCATCGATAAGGGCGACGCCGGGGGGGAGGCGGAGGCAACTGTCCCGGCACGATCTGAGCCTGTTGAGATTGATCGACCGATGTGGGGTCGTCCGTCTCGGCCTGAGGCAGAGAAGCGAGCGCGCTCTTGAAAAGCTGCCGGTTAGCAGGTCGGAGTATCTCCTTCGAAGAGATGCTGTTGAGCGTAGTCTGATCCGTATCGATTACGGCGATCTCCAGGTGCTCGCTCATGCCGTAGTTGCGCTCGACCTTGACGGTAGTCTGCGCAACCGTCTCTTCCCCGTTCATCAATATGATCTCCGGCTCTTTGTGGGCCGAGTTGAGAAAAACGGGTATCTCGTGAAGCTGTCTCGATCCGGTCGGAAGCTGCACATCTTTGACAAACTCGCGAAGCTGGGCGCTGGGATTCGGGTTCGATTCCGCACGGACGACGATGCGGCCGGTGATATTCTTCCCGTGGTTTGTGACCGAAATACGAAACGGGACCCAGGTGCCAACATAATTGTTCACATCTACACGTCCGAACCCTGCGCGGACCACCATCTCGAGATCTTCGGTCCTGGCGACTCCTGGCTCGGATCCGTTTTGCGCGCTGACGCTACGGGAGATGAGCGCTGCCGCAATCAGGCTCGCGAGCGTCGCGAGCGTGAGTGTCAGTATCGTTGCCCTGCGATTATACATAGGCGTAAAAGGACTCCAATCTTGCTTCGAAACCTCAAATATAAAATCTTTTCTCCGGACTGAACGCTGTGTCCAGATGAGGGTCGCATTGCAAAGTAAATTGATCTAAACCCTGCTGCGCCTGCAAGTATACGGACAAACTCACATACGTTTCAATGCCGACAAAGTTCCCTCTCAACCCACGGATGGCATGAGTAATGAACTCAAATTGACCGCAGATGACGCCGCAGGAACGCAGAGGCTTGATTGTACCTCTGCGTTCCTGCGGCGTCATCTGCGATTACAGTTCTCTGTCTTAAGAGAGAACTGTCTATATGTGGTTGTTTGCTTTTACTTTAAAAACCGAACAGAGTAGTGCTAGATTTAGGGGCGAAGGATGCCACAATCGGAGAATTCAGGGATGAAATTTGCTACCCTTGCGATTCGCGCGGGACAGGAGCCGGACCCTTCGACCGGCGCTGTTAGCGTGCCTATCTATCAAACATCTACCTACGCCCAGGAAGGGCTCGGCAAACACAAGGGGTTCGAGTATGCGCGGACGCAAAACCCGACGCGGCTTGCGCTCGAAAAAAACCTTGCCGCGCTCGAAGGCGGGCGCGCGGCTTTTGCGTTCGCCTCCGGGATGGCCGCGATAAACGCGGTGATGACGCTGCTCCAGGCGGGCGACCACGTGATAGTGAGCGACAACACCTATGGCGGCACATTTCGCCTCTTCGACAAGGTGCTTAGAAAATTCGGACTCGAATTCACCTATGTCGATACGCGCGAGCCGCAAAACGTCGATGACGCGGCGCGGGCTCAGACACGCTGTGTCTT
>DASTET010000880.1:0-4668 GCA_035709445.1 Blastocatellia bacterium
CGGCGCGAGGGCAGGCCCTCTGAAAAGGAGACTCTCACCTCCCGGCTCATCGACCGTCCTATTCGCCCGCTCTTCACCGAAGGGTATAAATCAGAGACCCAGGTCATCGCGCTCGTGCTCTCAGCCGACGAGCTATACGATGCCGATGTCCTCTCTATAACCGGAGCCTCGGCTGCGCTCTATCTTTCCGATATACCCTTCGAGACCCCCATCGCGGGCGTCCGCGTGGGTCTTCTCGAAGACCGCTTTATGGTAAACCCGTCTTACGATCAGACGCGCGCGTCGGCCCTAAATCTCATCGTAGCCGGTTCGGAAGAGGCCATAGTCATGGTCGAAGCCGGCGCGACCGAGGTTTCTGAAGAGGTCATGGTCGAAGCGCTTATGTTCGGCCATAACGAAATAAAGAAGCTCTGTCGGCTTCAAAGAGACCTCTACCAGAAGCTCGGCATCACCAAGCGCGAAGTCGTAAAGCCGGAGCTTGACGCAGAGATGCAGACGGAGATCGAAGGCCGCATAACCGAGCAGCTTCGCGACGCGCTCGACACGGGCAAGCACGGCAAGCTCGAAAGCTATGCGATGGTCGATCAATTGAAAGAGCAGACCGTCTCGGCTTACCCCGAAGAGGACGCCCCCCGGCGCGAGATGGCCGGTAAGATTTTCGACTTCCTCAAAGAGAAGGTATTCCGCGAGGACATTCTCAACCGAAGACACAGGCCCGATGGCCGCCGCTTCAGCGAGATACGTCCGATCAGCATCGAGGTGGGCTGGCTCCCGCGCACGCACGGGTCGGCGCTCTTTACTCGCGGAGAGACCCAGGCGATAGTGACCGCAACGCTCGGCACGAGCGAAGATATACAGTACATGGATGACCTGGAGAAGGGAGAGATCAAACGTCGCTTTCTGCTCGCCTATAACTTTCCCCCCTTCTCGGTTGGCGAGACGGGCCGGATAGGCTCGCCCGGACGCCGAGAGATAGGCCACGGCGCGCTCGCCCGTCGCGCGCTTGAGCCGATGCTCCCTTCGGAAGATGAGTGGCCTTACACCATGCGAATAGTCTCCGATATAACCGAGTCGAACGGCTCAAGCTCTATGGCGAGCGTCTGCGGCGGCACGCTCGCGCTGATGGATTCTGGCGTGCCTATGAAAGCGCCCGTCGCGGGCGTTGCGATGGGGCTCGTCATGGAGGGCAACCGTTACGCTATCCTGACCGATATAGCCGGGGCAGAAGACCACTACGGCGATATGGACTTCAAAGTGGCCGGGACGCGCGACGGCATCACCGCGCTTCAAATGGATATCAAGGTGACAGGGATTAACGCGCAAATCCTCGCCGATGCGCTACAGCAGGCGCGCGCCGGACGTCTCTACATTCTCGATAAGATGCAGGCCGTCATTAATGCTCCCCGCGAACAGATAAGCCCGTATGCACCTCGCATACTCACCATGCATATACCCGTCGACAAGATACGCGACGTCATAGGGCCGGGCGGCAAGGTCATTCGCGGGCTGGTCGAGAAGACCGGCTGTAAGATAGATGTCGAGGATACAGGAAGGATAAACATCGCCTCGGCCAACCTCGCTGCGGCTGAAGCCGCGCGCCAGGCCATCGAAGAGATCACGGCCGTGCCCGAGATCAACAAGACCTACCTCGGCACCGTTCAGCGGATAGCCGATTTCGGGGCCTTCGTAGAGATACTTCCGGGGACCGACGGATTGCTGCACGTTTCGGAGATCGCCGATTACCGTGTCCGCGACGTCAGGGACGAGCTTCACGAAGGCCAGCAACTGCTCGTCAAAGTCATAAATATCGACCCGTCGGGCAAGATTCGCCTCTCTCGCAAAGCAGTGCTCAGAGAAGAACGCGGCGAGACCGATGAGGAGGACCGCCAGCCTGATTTCAATCGTGAGCCTCGCGAGGAGCGCCCTCCCCGCCCACAGCGACAGGGCAACCGCGACCGGCGCCCCGCCCGCAGCGGGCGAAGATAAAACAGGGGAGAAGCGACAGGATTTACAGCATCGGTTGTAAATCCTGTCTGTCTCTCCCTCAATCTCACTTGAAACCTCCCGCCTTGCCGCTGCCTTAAAGCAATCGAGTATAATGATTTCGATGAGAGTCATTCAGAGCGAAAGCAAGATAGAGCTGCTTGGCCACACGCAGGATGAGCTGCTCCGGGTGGTGATCGAGCTTGGCGAAAAGCCCTATCGCGCCCGACAGCTCTATGATGCTATGAATCGCCGCCGCGTAACGAGCCTTGAGGCAATGACCGATCTGCCGAAGTCGCTCAGGGGGGCGCTCGGCGATAGGGCGACCGTCACATCGATGCGTATCGAGAACGTGTTTCTCTCTTCGGATGGGACGCGCCGTTTTCTTCTTCGTCTCGGAGACGGCAGCGAGGTCGAGACCGTTTTTATGCCTGAAAGTCGGCGCGACACCGTTTGTATATCGAGCCAGGTAGGATGCCCGCTGGCCTGCGATTTCTGCATGACGGGGGTGATCGGGCTCAAGCGGAACATGACGGCGGGCGAGATAGTATCGCAGGTCGTGCTGGTCTTGAACCACGTATATGGTGAAGGGGCTGAAACGCCTCACGGCACGAACATAGTGATGATGGGCATGGGCGAGCCGCTACTCAATTACGACAACGTTATGAAGTCGATTCGGCTCCTTGCCGATGAAGCGGGCCTATCTATCGCGCCCCGCCGGGTGACGCTATCTACTGCGGGGATCGTGCCGCGCATTTATGATCTCGCAAGCGAAGAGATGAGGCCGAGGCTCGCCATATCTCTGACCGCGCCAACCGACGAGCTGCGGGACCGGCTGTTTCCGATCAACCGCAAGTATCCTCTCGATGAGCTTATCAAAGCCTGTCGCACGTACCCTCTCGGCGAGCGCGAACGGCTCACCTTCGAATATGTAATGCTGGACCGTGTGAATGATAGCGACCGGAATGCGCGCGAGCTTGTGAAGCTGCTTTCGGGGCTGAAGGCTAAAGTGAACCTGATACCGCACAACCCTGCGCCCGAGCTGCCTTACCTCTCATCGCCTATGGAGCGCATACTCGCCTTTCAGCAGATACTTGTTTCGGCAGGAGTGCCCGCCTTTATACGACGGCCACGCGGACAGGACATATCGGCTGCCTGCGGCCAGCTCGCCGCCCGACATCAGGCGACTGCTTAGCCAGCTTGCAGCGTATTTCTTGACCTGATGACCGAACCCTGCTAAAAGGCGCGTGTGAATTCACGCGTCCCTTTCTCGGTCGACCTCAGCCGAATAAAGTATGAGCTGGAACTCTTCCGGCTTGGCGGCCCGTTCGATCTGTATGAAGAGGATCGACAGGTCGGCGTCGTGGAGCCGGGCTGTTATGATGCGCATTTCTCTTATGGAAAGCTCGTGCTCTCGTGCTGGGGCGAGGGCTGGTCGCGTTCGTGGCGGGTCACGGGTTTCATCGCGTCGACTGACCGGTTGCTGCTTAAATGCGAAAAGAAGATGGGGATGGTCGCTTGCCTTGTTGAGCTTCGCCGAGGAGATGCATCTCAACAGCAGTCACGCGAAGAATTCATGAGAAAGATTCCATCGCTGATCGAATCGAATCTGCCGGGCATCAAAGTGGAGCGCGCGGTCTCGGCCCGCGATGACCGGCTTCACCTGTCGGCCTCGCACACCAGGCTGACGCTGAGCGATCGCGGCCGCATTATCGCGGGTATTGCTGCGGGCGGAAGCGAGGACCAATCGATTGTCGATTCCTTGCTCGGCGCTGCAATAGTCTGGCTCGACGCATTTAGAAGAGAGACTTCTAACATCACACGTTTGATGATCTTCGCTCCCCGCGGGCGCGCGACCACAATTGCCGCACGGCTGACTGCGGTTCGGATACCGGGTGTTAAGATTTCACTGTATGAGATTGATGAAGAAGGCCATCGGCTGAGCCCCGTCACAGCGTTCGATCAAGGCGATCTCATCGATAACTATCGTCGGTTTGCCGGGCGAGCGATCTGGCCTCGTCGCGCCGAACTCAGCTCAGAGACCGAGTCTCTCATGCGCTCGATCATTCATCTCGCCCCGGATCACATAGAGACCCAAGAACGCGGCAGGCATATATCATTCTCTCTTCGCGGGCTTGAGTTTGCCCGGCTCTCGACCTCGCGCGGCAGGTCCTGGTTCGGGCTTTTTGAAAGAGAAGAGCTGGAGCCAAACAAGCTTCCGAAGGTTGCCGATCTGGCTTCTTCTATAATATCAAGGCGCAGGGCCAGCCCCGACGATATCAACGATTGGATGTACCGAGCCCTGCCCGAACGATGGCTCGAATCGGTTATCAGGCGAGATGTCTCTGCGCTCGATCCTATGCTCGATCCAAGATGGACATATTCGCAGGTGCCTGCCTATCGTGGCGAGAAGCGCGGCTACATCGATGTTCTGGCAGCCACACTGGATGGCCGGCTCGTTGTCATAGAGCTTAAAGTGAGTGAAGACCCCGAGTTCCCGTTTCAGGGGCTTGATTACTGGCTCCGCGTCGAATGGCACCGATTACGCGGCGATTTTGAGCGGCGAGGCTATTTCGACGGCCTGAAGCTCAAAGACAGCCCGCCTCTGCTATACCTCGTAGCGCCCATCTTCTCTTTCCATGCGACGACGCGTCTGATCGCCGGGGCGATCAGCGATCAGGTCCG
>DASTET010000881.1:0-3934 GCA_035709445.1 Blastocatellia bacterium
AGTCATATATCATCACGGCAACACCCGTGGGCAACTATAATCTCACCGCCTACGTGGTGACTAACTGTAGTACGTTCTCCTCCTGCACGGCAGGCGATATAGTGGGGGCGGGATCGGAAGAGGTCATCCGCCGCCCGCTCAATGCCGGGACAACATACTTCATAGTTATTGACGGGTTTCAGGGAGACGCAGGCGATTTCCTTTTGAGAGTCGAACCGGCCAGCTTCTTTGTGCCCGCCGCGCCATCAAACCTTACGGCCACCGTCGTCTCAGATACGCAGATCGATCTGAGCTGGCAGGACAATTCAGATAACGAGCTGGGATTCAGAATCGAGCGCAGCCAGGACGGCTTCAACTTCACCGAGGTCGGCGCGGTCGGGTCGAATGTGACTGAGTTCAGCGATACGACCGCTTTTGCAAACACTACTTTCTTCTACAGGGTGCTCGCTTTCAACAGCTTCGGGAATTCCAACCCTTCAAACATAGCCGACGCGACAACGCAGCCTCCGCCCCCGCCGCCTGTCCCGGTAATAATGGTCTCTCCCGATTCGATAGACTTCGGCTCTGTAGGCGGGAGCCAGCCTGCTACGGCGACGGTTACCGTCTCGAACGCGGGAGGGACGCCGCTTGTCATAACTGGGATCGCCGGTCCGGCGTCTCCGTTCTCGATAGTCGACCCTCCTCAGATTCCTGCTACGGTCGCGCCGGGAGGAAGCCTTACTCTGACCGTCAGGTTCGCCCCGACAGGCGCGCAGGTCTTCACCGGGTCATTTACAATACAGAGCAATGATCCCGCTCAACCTCTCTTCACCGTCAACCTTCGTGGCGTTGGCACATCAGCACCTGTGCCGAACCTCGAAATCAACCCGACCATCCTCGACTTCCCGGGCGGTTCGGGATCGCTCTTCATCGAGGTGAAAAACTCCGGGGATGCTAATCTGATTATCTCTTCGATTTCAAACCCGGCGGCGCCCTTCTCTTTGAGCGGCGTGTCGACGCCTGTCACGTTACAACCCGGTCAGGGTTTTATTCTTACAGTAGGTTTCTTCCCTGCATCACAGGGAGTTTTCCAGGGATCGTTCAACGTCGTCAGCAACGACCCGGACCAGTTGCTGACGGTTGTGCGTCTGCGCGGAACAAGCACGGCGACAAATGAAGCGTTGAAACTGAGGGCGCCTACGCTCGTCACCGCCGTAGCGGGCTCGACTGTGACTCTGAATGTCCTTGCCTCAAACGGGACGAATTCTGATATACAGTTGCAAGCGACCCCCACACCCGGCGCGACATTTACTGACCGTGGCAGCGGGAGGGGGGATGTCGTCTTTTCCCCGGCAGCATCGGCAAGCGGGACCGTTCTGATGACATTTACCGCGCGCGACTCGGCTAATCGAATAAAGACCGTCCAGAGCGCGATCACTATCGTTGCGGCAGCCGATAGCCATGAGGTGCAACTGGGATGGACCGCTCCTGAGACTGCCACTAATCCGCCGACCGCAGTTACAGCCAGTGACTCCAATATCACACCGCTCGCGGCAGGCCAGGATGTCGCGCCTGCCGTCGCGCCAGGCTTGATCGGTTATGTGATCTATCGCAGCCAGACTTCGAGCACGCCGACAGCGCTCTCGAACATAGTCGGCGTGGCGGGCGCAAACCAGACGACATTTACCGACAGAGTTCCGGTCCCATCGACATCGAGCCAGACGTTCTTTTATGTCGTCACGGCCTTTTATCAAACGGGGACGGAGAGTGGCCCTTCAAATCAGGCGTCGACCGGTCCGGTTCTGGCCGGGCTTCAGTTCAAGAAGAAGACTGTGAGGTTTCAGGCAGAGAATTCAAACGTTGCCGTAGGGGCAGTCCTGATAGTCGATGGAAGGGAGACCTTTAACCTTTCTCGAAACGGGAGCTTCATCCAGGTTGATAAGAATGCCAGAAGCACTCCCGGCAACCTGCGCATGCGAGACATTTTTACACCCGGTTCGACGCACACGGTCCAGGTGCGCAACCCGAATGGAAAAACCTCAGCTTCGCAATCGCTCAGCCGCTAAATCAGGCTGAAACAAAAATGGACAGGAATTACAGAATCGATAAGTCGATCCTGTAATTCCTGTCCAGGACCTTTACGGCTCGGTTTGAATTATCCGAGGGCCGAGATGATGCGGTCGGCTGCGGCCTCAAGCATCTCGTCTTCGCGCGCGAAGCACAGCCGCATATAGATGTCTTCTTCGGGAGAGTCCATGAACGCGCTGCCGGGGACTCCCGCAACGCCCGCCTCTTTCATAAGGAAATCGTTGAACTCCCCGGAGTCCGAAAAACGTTCCGGGATGCGGGTCCATATGTAAAAGCTCGACCGGGATTGATAGACCTGAAACCCCGTCCGATCCAGCGCCGCCTTGAGTATCCCTCTCTTCCTTGCGAAGTCGGCCCGGAGGCGGTCGTAGTACTGGGGGTCTGCAAGTAAGACGCGGGCCAGCGCATGCTGTAAGGGGGTCGGCGTGCATACATAATAGATATTTCCGAGCAGGGCCAGCTTGCTTACAAGCTCGCCGGGGCCAAACAGATAACCGAGCCTCCAGCCCGAAACAGCCCAGGATTTTGAGAAGGAATTTACCGTGATTGTCCGCTCGAACGCGCCCGGAAGCGAAGCCGTAGATATATGGTCCGACGCGTCGAGCGTGAAATGCTCATAGACTTCGTCCGAGATAAGCAACAGATCGAACTCCTGCGCGCATTCTATAATTCCCATTAATTCATCGCGGGAGAAGACCCTGCCGGTCGGGTTCGCGGGCGAGCTGACGATGATAGCTTTGAGCGGATACTGTTGCCTCTCTTTGCCCTCACGGCAGACACGTCGAAGCTCATCAAGGTCAAGCTCCAGACGGTCGCCCCGCAGCTTGACGACTTCGACCCTGGCATCGCAGGTCTCAAGCGTGCGTTTATGGTAGGGATAGTAGGGCTCGAAGACTACGGCCGATGCCTGACGAAGGTATGTATGAGAAGCGATGATTAGCCCCCCTGTCGCGCCGGGCGTGATCATCACTTCGAGCGGGCGATTGTCCGCATTAACGCTCACATGGTTATAAAGCCTTACTTTTTCTGCGACAGCCTGGCGCAACTCGTCAACGCCCTCGAAAAAGCTGTAGTGATTCAACCCCTTCGCAACAACCTCGTTGAGCGCGCGGGCAAGCTCCGGATGAATCGCCGTCTCGTTCTGCCCCTGCACGAGATTGCCGCTCGGCGGGACCATACGGGCGATGGCGCGTATGTCAGGTTGAAGCCGCATCGTTTTCTGCAATGTCACACCTCCCTCGATCAGATTGCCCATAGAGAGCGTTTACAGGAAAAAATGAACTCAAGATGGTATAGCCCCGTCTTTAAAAATGTCAAGACGGCAGGAATTAGCTTGACCGCAGCGATAAATTGTAATTATATTGCAATACCCCGTTTGAACTTGCGTTGGACGCAAAGGGAAGAGTATTCTGAAACCATACCAAACATAAGGTTCTTATGAAGGTAGATCGGGGGCAGCCCATATCTGCCTTTTGGATGTGCAGCAGGAATCCATTTTGTACATAGATCACAAGGGGTATGGGTAGAGATTATATGGAGAACAAACCAAGAAGCCTGATCACACGCAGGCAAGCAATCAAATCGCTGGCCGCCCTCTCGGCAGCCGCGGTACTCAAACCGATATCAGTCCTGAGCGCAGAGCCGGTCAAGAACAAGTACAGATTCATAGTCATCGGTGACTGGGGCACCGGCGACGACGATCAATACGGGCTCGCCGCAAAGATCGCCGAACAACATATACAGAGGCCGCTCGATCTCGTACTTGCCGCAGGCGACAATATCTATCCGAATGGGGCCGGTCGCCACTTCGTCAAGAAATTCGAACAGCCTTTCGTCCCCCTCTTAAAAGATCGCGTCCCGTTCTATG
>DASTET010000882.1:0-2724 GCA_035709445.1 Blastocatellia bacterium
CCGTCGGACGAGACCAACCTGGCTTACAGGGCGGCGGTGATGTTGCGTGAGGCGACGGGCGTCCGATCGGGCGCGCGGATAGAGATTGAGAAGCGGATCCCCGTCGCGGGCGGGCTTGGTGGCGGCTCGTCGAACGCGGCGTGCGCGCTCATAGGGCTTGCGCGTTTATGGCAGGTCGCATCAAACGAGCGCGAGGTCCTCGATCTGGCATCAAGCCTCGGCTCGGACGTGCCGTTTTTCCTGCTGGGCGGGACCGCGCTCGGCATAGGCCGGGGCGAAGAGGTCTATCCCGTTGAAGAGGTAACGTGCGAGAACCTGCTACTGGCAAACCCCTGTCTTGAGGTGTCGACTGCCGACGCATACGGCAGGCTTTCGCAGTTGACAAGGTCAAAGTCGGCTCGTATCATACCCTTTGCTTTACTCGCCGCTAAAGGCAACCGTGCGCCACTGCTTTCGGCGAGCAACGATCTGGAAGAGGCAGTTTTAGCCGCTTATCCGAAGGTGGCGGAACTCAAAGAGAGGCTGCTCGTGCTGGGCGCCCGCCACGCGCTGATGAGCGGAAGCGGCGCGACCGTATTCGGGGTCTTTGACAATGGGGAAAGTTGCGAGCGAGCGCGATCTGAAGTGCGCGCGGCAGGTTGCTGGGCAGAATGCGCGCGGGCGATTAATCGGCAGGAATATAACGACACGATTTTTGAGTAGCGGCTGTCTTCACGATTATTGAATAATCTGATCTGTCACTGCGCTGCCCGCGATCCGGGACTCTAATGCGAATGCGTCTGTTCTATGTGCGAGGCCACAAGCAAACTTGATCGGCCCCGGCTGCCCGGATTGCGCGCAAGCCATATATAGATGTTGGGGAGTAGCCAAGTGGCAAGGCAGCGGTCTTTGGAACCGCCATTCGGAGGTTCGAATCCTCCCTCCCCAGCCAAGAGCAGTCTGGCGAGTCAGGAACAGTCTAGCGAGTCGCGAGTCTAGCGCGTCTGGCGAGTCGCTTTTGAGACAGACATCGCTTGAATCGGGTGTTGCAAAGTAATCAGCATCGTCAATAGCGGGACTCGCTAGACTCGCGACTCGCTAGACTGTTTTTGACTCGCCAGACTCGCCAGACTGTTTTTTGGAGGGATTGTGCAGATCAAGGTCTTTTCAGGTAATGCGAACAGGCCGCTCGCTGAAGAGATCTGTTTGCATCTTGGGATAGAGATCGGAAGGGCAAACGTCACGCGGTTCTCCGACGGCGAGTTCAATTTCCAGATACTGGAGAACGTGCGCGGCGAGGACTGTTTTCTGGTCCAGCCGACCTGCCCGCCCGTAGACTCGAACCTGATGGAGCTGCTCATCATGCTCGACGCCTTTCGCCGCTCTTCGGCCAAGCGCGTCACCGCGGTCATACCCTACTACGGGTACGCGCGCAAGGACAGGAAGGACCGTCCGAGGGTGCCGATTTCGGCGAAGCTTGTGGCCAACCTCATCACCGAGGCGGGGGCCGACCGCGTGTTGCTCTTCGACCTGCACGCGGGACAGATACAGGGGTTCTTTGATATACCGGCTGACCACCTTTTTGCAGCGCCGGTGCTGGTCGGTTACTTTCAGGGTTTGCAGCTTCCCAACCTGACGGTCGTCGCGCCGGATGCGGGAGGAGTCGAGCGCGCTCGCGCTTATGCCAAGCGGCTCGATGCCGAGCTGGCGATCATCGATAAGCGGCGCGACTACGACAACCTCGGCGAGGTCGAAGTGCTTCACGTCGTGGGCGATGTCGAGGGGCGGACGGCGCTGATCGTAGATGATATGGTCGATACGGCAGGGACGCTGGTGAAGGCCGCCGAAGCGATCAAGCGCAACGGCTCTGAAGCGGTGCTGGCAACGGCCACGCATGCGGTGCTCTCGGGGCCTGCAATACAGAGGATCGAGGCTTCGCCGATCAAGGAGCTTGTCGTGACAAACACGATCCCGGTCGAGAGCGCCTGCCGCTCGCCGAAAGTCAGGTGCCTGAGCGTGGCGAAGCTGCTGGCGGATGCTATTTTGTCTATCCACGACGAGACATCGGTGAGCAAGCTATTCATTTAATTCTGGAGTCGTAGATTATGATTAAGGACCTAACAATAAATGCAAGCTCGCGCGACGCAATAGGCAAGGGCCACGCGCGCCGCTTGCGAGCGCAGGGGATGATACCCGCATCGGTTTACGGCGGCGGTCAGGATGCGCTGGCCGTGGCCGTTAATGCCAGGGAGATCGCAAGCATTCTTCGTTCGGACACCGGCCGTAACACCATCTTCAAGCTGTCGGTCGACGACGGCGCAGAGCCTGCGACCGTCATCATAAAGGACTTGCAGATAGATCCTGTCAAGGGCCGCCTCCTGCACGCCGATCTGCTCAGGCTTGAGATGAATACCGCGACGCGCGTGAGCGTGTCGGTAGAAATCGTAGGCGAGCCAGTGGGCGTGAAGCTGGAAGGCGGCATTCTCGAGACTCAGATTCGAGAAGTGGAGATCGAGTGTCTGCCCGGCGATATTCCCGACCACCTCAGAGTCGATGTGTCGCATATGCACGTGGGCGATCACGTTACAGTCGCAGACCTTATCTATGATCGCGATAAGGTGAAACTGCTGATGGACGAGCAGCAGGTAATAGCAGGCGTGCTGGCTCCGCGCCTGGTTGAAGAGGCCGCGCCGGTGATGGCTGAGGCTGAGGCTGAGGCGACGGGCGAGCCCGAAGTCATCAAGA
>DASTET010000883.1:0-11707 GCA_035709445.1 Blastocatellia bacterium
CTCTCAGGGTGCTCCTGGTAAGCCCTCATTAACACCTGCTGTCGGGCCTCTATCACCTCTGCTGCCCTCCCGTAATGCACCACCTCAGGTGTCATCAGTCCTATTCCCGTATGATGATGCTGTTGGTTGTACCAATCGAAAAACTCACGGCAGAATCCTCGCGCATCTTCTATAGACCCGAACCTCTCAGGGAACTCTGGCCGGTACTTCAAGGTCTTGAACTGGCTTTCCGAGTATGGGTTGTCATTCGATACCCTTGGCCGTGAGTGCGTCTTTGTCACTCCTAGATCGGCTAACAGCATCGCCACCGGCTTTGACTTCATCGATGACCCTCGATCTGCGTGGATTACCAACTGTCCCGGCTCGATGATCTGCTTATGGTAGCTCTCCTCTATCAGCCGTTCGGCCAAAGCCGCGCTCTCACACTTCGCCACCATCGAGCCGACCACGTACCGGCTAAAGATATCCAGCATCATGTACAGGTAAAAGTAGGTCCACTTCCAAGGTCCTAGAAGCTTCGTTATATCCCACGACCACACTTGGTTTGGCTTGCTCGCAACCAACTCCGGCTTCTTATATGAAGGATGCCGCAGCTGGTCACGGCGCTCCCGGACCTGAGAGTCAGCGCCAAGTAGCCGGTTCATTGTGCTCACAGAGCAGAGATAGCGCCCCTCATCCAACAATGTCGCATAAACCTCTCTGGGAGCCAGATCCACGAATCTGCTGCTGTTGAGTAGGGCGATCACTTCAATTCGTTCCTGTTGACAGAGGCGACGAACCCTGTTGGTTCTGCTATCAGTAGCTGCTTTCACTTCATCTGGCTCCTGCTCAGGTCTGGTCCTGCGATAAAACGTCGCTCTCGCGACCGCTAGAGATTTACATGCCTGATAGACACCGACACTGGTTGAAAGCTGCTGGGCAGCCTCGATCAACTCGCTTCTTCTGGCTCGCTCAGAGGGATGCCCAGTATATCCGATACTTTTTTTTGAAACTCGATGATCGTCTCGGCCTGCTTGAGACGGTGAGTGAGCCGTTCGTTTTCACGCCGTAGCTTTTGATTCTCCTCAGCCAGAGGGTTGCGAGGCTCGGGCTTTGGTCCGCGCTTAGCAGGCGAGAGGGCCGAAAGAGTGCCCGCGCGGCGCTGGCGTCGCCACACCACGAGATGAGAAGAGTATAGCCCCTCGCGCCGAAGCAGGGCGCCGATCTGGCCAGGCTGGCTGCAACGATCAGCCTCTTCGAGTATTCGGAGCTTGTAGGAAGCCGTGAAGCGACGTCTGACGGGCTTAGAGTTGACCTCAGGGTTGGGAGGCGAACTTGAGCTAGGGTGAGATGATGATGCTTGAGATGAGGATTGTTGATCCTCGATCAGTGATGATGTGGAAGGACGCGAAGGCAAGCCTTCGACCTCATTGCTGATAATGGAGTGTGCTGGTTTCATAGGGATTGACCTCTCTGCCCTCTACATTAATTTATACCAGGGCAGGTGTCTCATCCATACTGACACAGAGGGACAGGCCAAAGCATGCACGCCACAGTATTATCTCACTAAATTATCACACTCAGACCGCGAGCAATCAGAACCGCAGTCCGAAGCGAGGTTGATTCAGCAACGAGTTGATGTCGCTAGCGGCTTTGCTCGTCTCTGATTCAGAACCGCGCCAGCCTTTGAGGTCCCGCAAGCGTAATCCAGAAGTTCAGCCCGTCGCTGCACGCTCTATGTGGGAAACTGTTTGCGCCCGTAGAAACAGAGCCTAGCGGAGTTAGATCAGCCGCCTTCCATAGCGATACGCTATTGCCAGCATAGTTCGTCACCATTATCCGCTCTCCGTCGAATGCCGCTGCGAGAGGAGTACTCAATCCATTGCCGCTGAGCGTCGCGATAACTGCTCCAATCGAGGCCCGCACGACTGTTACCGTATCATCCATGTCATTGGTCACCCAGATGTTCGTGCCGTCAAAGATTAGCCCTCTTGGATGACTGCCCACCGGGACTGTCTGGATTATCTGGCCGAATGAGTTCAGCTTCAGGAGGGTATCTGCTGATCTATCCGTCACCCAGATGTTCGCCCCGTCATAGAGAATACCCCAGGGTTGGGCGAACCCAACCGTGAAATTGTCCACAAACCCACCGACCGGGTCTATTCTGGAAACGGAACCTGGGCTGTTGTTCGCAGTCCATATATTGAAACCATCGAATGCAATCCCCTGAGGGAAATCCCCCAGTGTGTTAGCAATAAGGGTGACGGGGCCTGCCGGCTGCGTCGGATTGATCTCGTATAGCAGGCCCGGCCTGGTCCCGCCCGCGATATAAACCCGCCCTCTGGCAACGACCACGGCAGTTGCGGCAGGTGCGTTGGTCCAGGTTTCAAGCAGCTTCCCATCACTGGCCCTTACTCTTGAGACAGTTTGGCTATTAAAGTTCGCTACCCACAGGTCTGCTCCGTCCGATTTGACTTCATTAGGGGCATGGCCCACCGCAGTCCTGGCGATGCTGGTTGAAGATGTCGGACTGTACCACTGTTCAAGCGCCCCCCGGCGGCTCCCCCGCTTCAAGGACTGGTCCAGAGTCCGGGTGACGAAAGCCGCCATCTGCTCCCGCGGAACATTATTGGCAGGGCTGTAGGTGGTAGCAGTCGTCCCGTTCGTAAGCCCCGAGAAGTACGCCTCTGCTATGGCGCAGAAGAATGGATTACCCGCCACGTCAGTGAATGGCAGAGTGGTTGATACTCCCCCGCACGTCCCCGTGTCTGCCCGGAGTTGAGTTGATGTTGCTGTGATAATCAGCATTCCTGCCATTAAGACTGCCGCCCGTGCTTTGATCTTACTGTTAGCGCCCATGATGACCCCCTTAATCTGTGCCGGCGGACAAAATAGCGTGTGAGGACTTGCTCTCAGCCACCCTCGTCCTCTGCCGATCTTCCTGGCCGGCTTTCTGCAAAACAAAAGTTAAAGTAACCCGCTGACATACCTCCTGGCGTTTTCGCCAAACCCGATTT
The DNA here is from genome assembly GCA_035709445.1 of Blastocatellia bacterium. Lineage (GTDB taxonomy): Bacteria > Acidobacteriota > Blastocatellia > UBA7656 > UBA7656 > DASTET01. The sequence goes on from DASTET010000883.1 coordinate 2,997, forward strand.
CGCCCGATGGCAGCCGCGTTCGTCTGACACGATCTTAGGGATTGATCAGGTGGAATGTCCTGAAATGCTCGGTGAAAAACTCCGAAAAACTCTGAAAAGAGCGTCCAGCCGGATGATAGGCGGGAATTTGCGCAGGGGTCCAGGGGCAGGCATTGAGAAGCGGAGTGTTTGCTGAGAAGCGGAGTGTTTGCCTGGAAGGGCTCTGTTAAGCTTCATCAGGGTTAGTCGGGCCGCCCTCTCAACCGGGCCTTCCATGCCCCTTACGCACCGCTTTGCGCTTCACCCGTGAAGATGTATCTCGGACAATCACACCCGGACGGGCGGGGCTAACTCAATCCACATCTGACAACCCAAATCCTGGTCACAGTTCTGGTCACAGAATCATGCAAAACTCTCTAAAGGTAAGTGAAGTCTGGCAAGCTAAACTGAAGCAAACAGAACGCGGGCGAACTATGGGCTTAACCGGTTCTTAACTTTATATTAACTACGCCTAAAGGACTTTCGGCCCGCTTCCCGATTATCGTGCACGCGAAGTCAATTGGTGGAAGCGAAGCCAAGCAAAATTCCATCAATATTTCGCGCTATACATCTTGAGGCAGTGCCTATTCTACCGAGCGGGATTGCCGAAAGAAAGAGCCATAAACAACTAATCTTGAAATGGAGAAGGGAGAATACTATGAATATCAATCGCAAAGTCATGACTATCATTGTTGCCCTGGCGATTGCAGGTCTGCCGGTGTTTGGGGGGAACGAAAAAGCTCTTGCAAAATCGGGCGCCAAAGGCTCAGGCATCGAGGGCACATGGGTTGTCACGGTCAACCTCTTGAATCCGCCGCCCGGTTTCCCGGCGTCGTTTACAGCCCTGGAGACGTACAGCTCCGGCGGCGGCCTCGTCACCACAAACCCTTTGCCACCGGCCCCGAGACCCGGCCAGGGGCAGTGGGACAAGGTCAGGGGCCGAGAATATAAAGTGGCGATTCAATTCTTTCTGTTCGACCAGGCGGGCGCGCACGCCGGATCGATAAAGGTGACCCACAGCATAGAGCTGGTGTCAAAGGATCAGTACACGGGAATAGGGCAGGCTGACTTCTTCGACCTGGGCGGCAACCTGCTCGCCTCTGTCCCGTTCACGTCGCAGGGCGAGCGCCTTCAGGTCGAATGAATGTATAACGGTCAGGCTGGCCGGGTAGGATGCTGCAGTCCGATCCGACCAGCCATGATTCTATTCTCCATTTCCCGTTTTCCGTTTATCATTTCTTTTACACGGCGACCGGCACCTGCACGGGCGACGGGCGAGACCTCCCCGGCTGGCTCAAAGAGTTTGACCGGCTTGGGATGGCCCTGCTTGGAACGCGCGTCTGGCCTGCTGCGGGCGATCCGAGCTGGCAGGTGGATGAAGCGATCAGCCCGCTGCCCGGTGAAGTCGTGTTAGGCAAGTCATCGAGCGGGCCGCTCAACTCTACACGGCTCGATCAGACGCTTCATAACATGGGGATAGATTCGCTGGTCGTGACGGGGCTAACGACCGACGTATGCGTCACACAGACCGCGCGCGAGACCGCCGATCGCGGGTTTCAGGTCGTCATCGCAGAGGATGCGTGCACGACGCTGAGCGAAGAGATGCACCGGGCCGCGCTCGAATGTTTCAGCATCGCATTCGGACGGGTTCGCCCGACCGCCGAGATTGTGAAACTGTTATCTGCGGCGAGCGCGGCATGATCTCTTTAGAGTTTCTTTAAAATTTCTTTAGAGTATAAAAAAGCTCCTCCTCGTAAGATAACCAGGAGGAGAATGGACATGACTGCTATCGCAAAAAGAGCTGAGCTTTCTGACCGCGTCAAGCTTTTTTATGTCGAGCAAGGAGACGCGGCGGGCGTGCCAGTGCTGTTTATCCACGGGTACACCGATTCGTGGCACTCATACGAGCGGGTGCTGCATTTACTTCCCAGGTCTGTTCACGCTTTCGCCCTGTCGCAGAGGGGGCATGGCGATTCGGACCGCCCGGCGGATGGTTACCATACTCGTGATTTTGCGGAGGACCTGGCTACTTTTATGGATGCTTTAAACATCGGGCCGGCAGTGATCGTCGGGCATTCCATGGGCAGCCTGATTGCACAGCGGTTCGCAATCGACTACCCCGACCGCGTGCTTGGCGTTGTGCTGGTCGGCTCATTCGCCAGTTTAAAGAACAACAATGACGTGCAGGATTTCTGGAACTCCGCCGTGTCAAAGCTCGGAGATACGGTCGATCGGGATTTTGTGATTGAGTTTCAACAGGGCACGCTCGCGCGGCCCGTGCCGCAGGAGTTCTTTGATACTGTCGTGCAGGAGAGTTTGAAGTTCCCGGCCCGCCTTTGGAAGAAGGTGCTCAAAGACCTTATGGAAGAAGACCACACCGGGGAGCTGCACAGGATCAAAGCGCTGACCCTGATTATCTGGGGGGACCAGGATACGTTCGTTCGTCGAAGCGATCAGCAAATCCTGACGTCTGCAATCCCCAACTCGCAACTGAGCATATATGAAGGCACCGGGCATTCGCCCCAGTGGGAGGAGCCTGAACGCTTCACCTCTGAGATACTGGCCTTTATAGAGAGGATTGAAACCACAGATTGAAGGAGAGTTCTTAGCGATCAAAAAACAGGATAACCACAGAGGGTCACAGAGGATTGAATAATTCCTCTGTGACCCTCTGTGGTTCACACCGTCTTTCTCGATCGGGAATTGAGTGATCCTGACGCGGATGAGGATGGCTGAAAACCTATCCGCGTTCATCTGTGGCGTATTGTTATTCATACCTCAGCGCGTCGATGGGATCGAGCGCAGCGGCCTTGCGCGCGGGATAATAGCCGAAGACCACCCCTACTATCACGGAGAATATCACCGATACCAGGATGGATGCGGGCGAGACCAGCGTCGGCCAGTTGAGAGTACTCGATATCCCTATAGACGCACCCACTCCCAGCAGGACGCCTATTATCCCGCCCACGAGCGATATCGTCATCGATTCGATCAGGAACTGGCGGCGAATAACGCCGCTTCGAGCGCCTATCGCCATACGTATGCCGATCTCGCGCGTTCGCTCGGTTACGGACACAAGCATGATGTTCATGATCCCTATGCCTCCGACCAGCAGCGACACGCCGGCTATCGAGGCGAGCAGTTTGGTCATGATGCTGCTCGAAGCGGTTGCGGCCTCGGCTATATCCGAGAGATTGCGGACCGTGAAATCGTCCTCCTCGTTCGGCGCGAGACGGTGGCGCTGGCGCAAAAGCTCCGTGATCTGGCGCTCTGCCGTAAAAGTGGCATCCGAGCTTATGGCCGAGACCATACCCATCGAGAGTCGCGTGGTCGATAGCAGCTTCTTCATCGCCGCCGTATAAGGGATGATGACCGTGTCATCCTGGTCCTGCCCTATCTGGTTCTGACCCTTCGGAGACAGCACGCCGACCACTCGAAACGGCAGGTTGCGAATTCGAAGTGTCTGGCCGACAGGGTCCATGCCTGCAAAGAGGTTGTCGGCCACGGTCTTTCCGAGCACGGCGACGCGCGCTGCCGTCCTCACATCGGCCCCGGTGAAGAAGTCGCCTGAGCCGACCTGCCACCCGCGAATCTCAGGGAACTTTTCGTTAGCTCCGATGATTCCGCTCGACGCCGACCAGTTCTGATTGCCGAAGACGAGCTGTCCGCCCGCTCGCAGGCTCGGGCTCGCCGCGCGGACCGACGGTACCTCTCTCTCTATCGCTTCGATGTCTTCCACCGTAAGCGTCGTGCCGGTCCCGGAGCCTCCGCGAATGCCGCCCGCGCTCGATGAGCCTGCCGATACGTATAGCAGGTTGTTGCCAAGCTGAGATATCTGCGACTGTATAGAGGCGGACGCGCCCTGCCCTATGCCGACCATTGCGATGACCGCGCCCACGCCTATGATGATGCCGAGCATGGTGAGGATCGAGCGCATCTTGTTACGGGCCAGGGCATTCAGCGCAAGCTTGATTGTAGCGATCAGGTTCATTCCTCCTCCTCCTCGTCCTCCTCTTCGCGTAGCGGCAGGTTCTCAAGCTCTTCGTGCGCCGAGCGCGGGTTTTCGACCATCGTGTCGCGCTTTATTCGACCGTCCTTGAATACGACCACGCGGCTGGCATACTGAGCAATGTCGGGCTCGTGAGTGACGATGGCGACTGTTATACCCCGCTCGCGGTTGAGCCTTTGAAATATGTCCATCACCTCGATAGAGGTCCGGCTGTCGAGATTGCCCGTCGGCTCGTCGGCCAGGATTATCGCGGGGTTGTTGACCAGCGCGCGAGCGATGGCGACGCGCTGTTGCTGCCCGCCCGAAAGCTGGTTCGGCATGCTGTAAATGCGATCCGCCAGTCCTACAAGCTCAAGCGCCTCTTTCGCGCGCGCGACTCGCTCCGCCGTCTTGACGCCGAGGTAGAGCATAGGCAGCTCGACATTTTCGAGCGCCGATGTGCGGGCGAGCAGGTTGAAGCTCTGAAATACGAAGCCGATCTTTCGATTGCGGATGTCGGCCAGCTCGTCTTTCGAGAGCTTAGAAACGTCCTGTCCGTCGAGAAAGTAGCGGCCTCGCGTGGGCCGATCCAGGCAGCCGATTATGTTCATCGTGGTCGATTTGCCCGATCCCGACGTCCCCATTATCGCCGCGAACTCGCCGGGATTGATCTGAAGCGAGATTCCGCGCAGCGCCTGTATCTCGACATCGCCCATCTGATAGGTCTTGTAGACGTGATCGAGCGCTATCAGCGCGTCGGCTGCAACCTTCTCGCGCAGGTGATCGGCCATGCTGACAAGGTTGTTCTTTTGCTCGCGACTCTCGGGTCGCTTTAACTCGGACACTTGAGCTGCCATGGTAATACTCCTAGCCCCGCTCCCCTGTTATCTTCTGCGGCTTCCGCCGAAGCCGCGCTGCGGCCCGAACGGGGAGGCTGTCTGCTGGGGCGCGGTTGAGGCGCCGGTCTCATTCTTTCCTATCACGACCGTCTCGCCTTCCTGGAGACTGCCCCCTGCGACCTCGGTGACTCGACCGTTGGTGAGTCCCGTGCGAACAAAGCGCGGCTCAATCTTCTTGCCGTCGACGAGCACCCAAACGGTCTGGCCCTGACGTGGCTGATTGCCTTCGCCTGAGGCTTGAGAGCGCCGAGCCCCGGCGGACTGGGCGTTCTGCACTCGCTGGCCTCGCTCCCGCGCCTGATTTTCGGGCTGCTGCTCTCTCTCGCTCGCTCTCTGCTCGCGTCGCGCCTGCATCTCCTCTCGCAGCTTCTGCTGCTCTTCTTCCGATAGCTCCGGTCTGAATCGCAATGCGGCATTCGGCACGGTCAGCACGTTCTCGCGCCGCTCGACCGGGAAAGTTATATTCGCAGTCATGCCGGGCCTCAGCTTCAGCTCCGGATTCGAAACATCCACGACGGCTGTATAGGTGACGACGTTTTGCAGTGCCTGCGCGTTTAGCCTGACCTGCGACACCTGCCCGCTGAAGTCCTGGCCGGGAAATGCGTCTACGGTGAAGTTCGCCTTGATGCCCTCGCGAATCTGGCCTACATCCGCCTCGTCTATCGAGGCGAGCACCTGCATCTTCGTCAGGTCGTTTGCGATGGTGAAGAGGGTCGGGGCCGAAAGGCTCGCGGCAACGGTCTGACCCACGTCGACGTCGCGCGACACGACCACTCCATCGATAGGAGAGGTGATGACCGTATGACTGAGGTTCGCCTGGGCCTGATCGAGCTGCGCTTTGGCCTGTGCGAGCTGCGCTTTGGCCTGCGCGAGCCTGGCGGTCGAAGTCTGGCGCGCGGCCTCAGCCTGCGCTACCTGTGCGGCAGCCTGGGCGACGCGCCCTGCCGCCACGTTCGCCTGCGCCTGCGCAGATTCTATATCTCGACCGGCTATCACGTTGCTGAGGTCTTTATAGCGGGTGGCGAGCGACGCGGCGTCTTCGCCCTGAATGCGGGCCACCTCGTAATTGGCCTTCGCCGCCTGGACGTTCGCGTTCTGATTGGTTATCTCGGTAGTGGCGCCCTGAACGGCGGCCTCGGCATTGGCCACGCTTGCGCGGGCGTTCTGGATCTGCGCTTCGAATGTAGAAGAATCGAGCCGCGCGATGACCTGCCCGCGTTTGACCTGCGTATTGAAGTCGGCGCCCAGCCACGCGACCGTCCCCGAAGCCTGCGAGCCGACCAGCACGGTCGTCACAGCCTGAACGGTCCCGGTTGCCGAAACGGTTATCTCGACATCGCCGCGCTCAGCCCTTCCCGTGAGATAATCGCTTGCGTCGGCCTTCTCTCCCCAGAAAACAGCCGCGACGATCATAGCAACTATCGCCACCGCAAGTAATGTCAGAAGCCCCCGCCTCTTCCTGACTGCCTGAACGAATATGTTGACCTTCTCTTTCATCCTTAGATCTCCACCATTCTGAACCCATTCTTTTATCTCTTTACAAAGCGAGGGGCATTCGCCCCCCTATAATCGTAGACACCGCGCAGGCCGTTCCGGTCACAGTCTGCGCGAAGGGTGGCCGATATGGATGTGCGCGCCTGTTGCCGCGCCGGGCACAGCCGAGCGGAAAGCTATATAAGGTATGCCTTTGCTGCGCAGGTAGGCTATCAGCGCTCTACCCTCGGCGCTGTCGGGATGCAGGGCCACGTCTAATGAATTGCGATGATCGAAACCCATACGGTTATGCGTCGCGGACTGGCCGAAGGCGCTTATGGGGAGCTGCCGGCCGAACTTTGAAGCAAAATAGCCCTGCACGCTTGCGGCATGAGTGAGAGACCACCCGCCCGTTCCGTTGTAGCGCATCAGGGCAGAGGTCGACGCGACACCGGCTGATCTGCCCGGCACGACGACCTTTTTGGCCATCTCCTGCTCGGACTTTGCCTCTGCTATCAGATGGTCTGATTCCAGAATCTGCCTGCGCGCCTGCTCAAGCTGGGCCTCGGCCTCTTTGATGGCCTGCTCGCTCGCTTCGAGGTCGCGCAGGGCTACGAGGCCCTGCGCGTAAAGCTCTTTTCGCTTCTCGTGCGTCTCGGTCGCCGTCTTCAGCGCCTTCTCATAGATAGGGATCAATGACTCGACAGACGATTTGTATTGATTTGCGGCATTGACCAGGTCTGTCGTAGCCTTCGCAAGCTGGTCGGCTGGCTTCGTGGTTCCGCCATCACTCTTCTTGTCCGTTGCACCGGCAGATATGGACGCAATCAGGACGGTTGCCAGTAAGGTGAATATTTTTCGCTTCATCATTCCCCTGTCCCTGCTGTTCGCTCCTGTAATATAAGACAGCCGCAGCGCGAATTCGGTTACAGCCGCCTATGTTGTAACTTTCTAGCGGCGGGCGGTGTCTTAAGTGATAGAGGCGGATAGAGCCTTCGAAAGGACTTAAACAAATTGACTAACGATAAAGAGGTAGGAATGAAGAAACTGAACAGAATAAAGGCAATTGCAGCGGTGATTGCTCTGTCAATAGCCGTGGCAGTTCCCGTTGTGCTCGCGCAGACCGCAGAAGAGGGTCAGAAGAGCGAGCGCCGGATGGGCAAGCGGGGCCACCACGGCATGCGCGGAGGCGCCCGTATGGGTGGCCGCCTTTTCAGCCAGCTCGACCTGACCGACGCACAGAAGGCTCAGATCAAGCAGATCCGCGAGAACAGCCGCGAAGCGATCCGTCCTTTGAGGGAAGAGATGCGCGCGAAGCGGCAGGAGATTCGTCAGGCGAACCAGGGCGGCACATTTGATGAAGCTCTCGTCAGACAGAAGCTCACCGAGATCGCTGCTATCGAAGCGAAGCTGATGGCCGAGCGGAACCGGATTCACCAGGAGACGCTCGCGGTCCTGACGCCGGAGCAGAGAGCCAAGCTCGACCAGTTGCGCGAGCAGTTCAAGAATAAAAGGAACGAGCGCCGCTCTCGCCAGGAGCAGAGAACTCTGTAACAATAAGGCTGAAAGCGCAGGGTGAAGGGTGCCGGGCTCGACCTGGCACTCCCAAACTCGGCGACCCGATTCAGCAATCTATAATCTTGATGAGAGGCGGCTCTGGCAATCGAGATAGGACAGGCTTCGGACCTGGAACTGGTGAGCCTGGCGCGCAACGGCGACGAGCAGGCGTTCGAGGAGATCGTGCGCCGCTATAGCCCGCGAGTATTTCAGATTGCCAGCCGCTTTTTTCGCCAGCGCGCGCAGGTTGAAGAGGCGGCTCAGGAGGCTTTCTTGAAGGCTTACACCCAGCTTTCAAGCTATGAAGGCCGGGGATCTTTTGAAGGGTGGCTCACACGGATCACTACAAATCTGTGTTTGAACGTGATAAGAAGCGCAAAGCGGCGGCCCGAATCTACGGTTGCCGACCTGACCCAGGACGAAAGCGAATGGCTTGAAAACCGGCTCGCCGATGCAAGCGCCGCTCGACACCGGTCAAACGAGAGCGGGATTGTCGCGGCGGACCTCGCCGAAAAAGTGCTGAGCCGGATGTCGGGAGATGACCGGCTCGTGCTGATGCTGATCGATGGCGACGAGCTGTCGGTCAAAGAGGTGGCCGAGATGACCGGCTGGTCCGAATCGAAAGTAAAGACGCAGGCATTTCGAGCGCGCCGCCGAATGCGTGAAGCCGTAGAAGAGTTGCTGAAACAAAGATAGTCAAACCCGGAAAGGCGCAAAAAACATCCGAGACGACCACATCATTAAGATGCTCGAAGAGCAGGGGGTCGGCAGACTGA
>DASTET010000884.1:0-4720 GCA_035709445.1 Blastocatellia bacterium
CAGGCCGCGAGAGAGTGCAACGTCCGGCTAGAGCTGAACGCCAGCCCTTACAGGCTTGACCTGAACAGCTACTGGCTATCGGTCGCGCGCCAGGCGGGGGTCGGGTTTGTGATAAGCACGGACTCTCACCAGGCGAGCGGGTTTGCCAATATGCAGTACGGAGTGGTCACCGCGCGCAGAGCATGGCTTACGGCCGGGGACGTGCTGAACACGTTACCTTTGCCTGACCTGCTTGCCGAGCTGGACAGGAAGAAAGCTTCGCGGCGAGGATGATGCGGACCTGGGAAGCCGGTCTCTTATTCCCGCCGGTTTCTGATTTCGAGGATGATCTCTAAAGCGTCTGAGAGCTTTCTACGAGTCTCAAGCGCGCTGATATCCACACCCAGTTGTACCAGCGCCTGGGCCACGGCGGGTTTTATGCCGGTTATGAGACACCTTGCGCCGAGGACCTGAACGGCGGTTATGGTATTGCGCAGGTGCGCGGCTGCGTCCGCGTCCACGTGGCGCACCCCGGTTATATCGATGATTATCAGCTCTGCGGCCCCCGCCACGGCTCTATCAAGGAGGGCTGATGTAAGCGATTCTGCGCGGGCTGTTGTGAGTGTGCCGATAATGGGCGCGAGCAGCACCCTGTTCCATATAGGGATGACGGGTGTGGAGAGCTCGGCGATCATCTCGGACTTCAGGCGGTCCGCCTCGACGAGTCGCTCGTTGGCGGCGGCGATCTCGGAGAAGAGTGTTGCATTCTCGATAGAGACAGCAATCTGAGCGGCTATCGCTTCTGCCACCCTTATCTGCTGCTCGGTCAGTTTCTGCTCGGCCCGGTAACCGGCGATGAGCACGCCTACGACGTGGTTGCCTGCGACAAGCGGGACGCCGAGCGCATTCCGCACACCTTCGGCCATGTGTATGGGGAACTCCTCGCCGGGCAGATCCTTCTTCTCGCCGATGCCTTCAAGAACAACGGTGCGGCGAGCGCTGATTGCGCGGCCCGCCGTCCCCTTGCCGGAGGCGAAACGAAACCTTTTGAATGCGTCGGTCTTAAAGCCCGACATAGCCCGCCAGGAGGTCGTTCCCCCCTTATCATCGAGGACCGCGATCGCTGCAATGTCTACGCCGAGCAGCGGGCGGACGCGGTCGACTGTCAACTGCAACACCTCATTTACATCTCTTATTGAGGCTATCTCGCGCGAGATATCGAGCAGCGTTCGAGCTAACTGGATTTCGGTCGCCTGTTCTTCCCGCTCAAGCTCAAGGCGCACCCTTGAGGCCATCGCTTCGAGAAACAGCCGGTCGTTTTCAGTCAGATGTATGGGTTGATTGTGCATCGCGTTGATAATTGCGATGACCTCGCCTTCGCTGCTTATGACGGGGAGGCCGACATAAAAATCGATGCCGAAGTCTATCAGGAACTGGTCCTGGGGAAACTCCTTTGATGCTCCCGTGAAATAACAGAACGAGCGGGAATCACGGACATTTGCGCATGGCGTTCCGATCAGGTCGAACTCCCCTTCATGGAGTATCTCTCCATCCTTATACATCGAGAGGGTGATGATCTTGTCGCCCGCGAGCTTTTCGACGAGCGCCACGCGGATACCGTAAAGCTCCGCGATGATTCTTACGATATTGTCGAAGACCTCGATCGGATTGCCCGCGACAGTAAGCGCCAGCTCGTACAATCTGCCTAGATGTGCCTGGCTGTGTTGCGCAGTTTGGTGTGTGCTTTCAACCATCTGGCGTGAACCGCTCCATAACACGTGATTATCTCTAAGTCAATGGCTCCACTTGCCAATGCAGTATATCAGAATCCCCTTTAGAGGAGGAAAACAAAACCAGTAGCAAACTAAAACTCGGCTTCCGGGGGGTAGACAAAACCGCAACCAGCGACCTGCCATCCTGAGCGGATTCTGACAATCTCAAGGTTGATAATGTACCCCGGATCGATAATTCGGGCGACCTCTCCGGGGATAATTACCGGCTCTATCCGGTCCTCAGTCAACAGGTCTTCGACTTCAGCCGATTCGTCTCCGACGCGAACTACTCTGAAATAGCCTTCTTTCGCCGCGCAGTCTCCCGGAGCGTCGATGTCATAGAGGCTGCGGCCACCCTCTTCAAAGGAAGTCAGGAATTCCGGAAAAGAGAAAGCCCCGCCTCTGTCTGCGAGCCAATCTGATAAAGCGGAATAGATCGCTAGCGCCCGATTCAATCTCTCTTCGAGATCGGCTATTGCGGGCAGGCGCTCGGCTTCAAATCCCTCGCCTCCATATTGATCCGCCCATTTAAGAAAGCTCGCAATCGTCTCGATCATCACTGCTGGCGCGGGAGAATTGTTCGGCTCCGTGCTTGCTTGCTCTATATACCACACGGTCAGGAAATATCCGAGGCGCGCTCGGGTCAGCTCCTCGAGATTGTTCAAAGAAGACCGCGCGCAGTACTCGCTCAGCAATTCAAGCGCGCGAAGGTAATCTAGCGAAGGGGCGGGGCGGGCAGCTTGCTTTTGCGTGTGCTGTATGAAAGCCGCTATCGCACGCGAGAGCATCATCGCTTTTTTGCGGAAGCCTTCTTTGTCGTCTTCGCCTGAGCAGTTTTGCGCGAGGAGGATTTAGCGGGCTTACGGGCCTTCGAGGCTGCCGCTTTCTTCGAGGCTGCCGCTTTCTTCGAGCCACGCTTGCTTGCGCCCCTGGCGGTCGCGGACATCTTAGTCTTGCTCGACGTCTTCGATTTCGCAGGAGGTTTTTTAGACTCCCCGTTCCCGCTGAAAGCGTCCCACAGCCTCTGATCATCCTCCAGATCATCGAAGCCATCTACGGGCTCTTTGTAGTGCAGCAGGACAGCGTACAGGTGCTCGATAGAGAAATCCTTCAACTTGAGCAGAGTGCCAATGACCTTTTCGACATTCCGCGGGTGCTCTTCTGCTACCTTCTCGAAAGCGACTATGGGGATTTCAGGGTTCTTGATGTAGTTCCAGACAATCTCTTGCCAGTCGGAGACCTCGCGATCCGGTTTGTCCGCTTCGAATACCTGCCTGAACCTTCTATAGTCGGGGAGAAGCACGAGTCCGTCGAACTCATCACATAGGATGGTCACCTCGCTCACGCTGAGCACGCTTTCGGGCGGCGGCGGCATCTCGGCAATCTTCAGCTCGCGCCCGAATCTCTCCTGGAACATGTCTGCGTGGGTCTTTCCAGTCTCCGGGTCCCGCCGCTTGTTGAATATGTAGTCCTGAAACTCTCTGAGCTTGTGGTTCAGCTCCTGCGATGGGATAGAGAGCTCTTCGCAGCCGAAGAACTCGCAGAATGCAGTACATTGTTCCTGGCGGGCCTTTTCTAAAGCCTCGGGAGAATCGAGTTCTTCGAGCGCCTTTCGCATCTCGAGCGCCTCGATAGCAGACTTGCGGTCGGCCATTATGAACTGCAACCCGGAGAAGATGAAGCGCTCGCCCAGTGGAAGAAGTCGCGCGGCGAGGTACTGTCCCCGCTTGAATGGTGTCTGGTTCAATTCTACGGTAGTGACCACTTCGAAAGCGTCGCGGCTCTCAAGGTCTTCGAGCCGGAGCGTGTTCTTTCCGAGCGATAGTATCTTGAATACGCTGTTGATCGAGTCTTCCCAGGAACGCAATATTTCCAGGTCTTCGCCGTCGATCTCAGGGTCGGAGGCGAGAAAATGTCCGATGACCGTCTCGCCGTCTTCATCGAACCAGTCGAACGTGAACCAGTCGAGCAGGTTCTCCGTCTCGTGCTCGTCAGTCGGATCGGATATCTCAAAATATAGCGTTTGCTGTAGCTGGAACTCGTTTTTGAGCTGTCCCTTCGTCACAAACTCGGCCAGCTCTCGCCTGAGCCGTTCTGCGCGTTCCAGCTCGTCCGACGTCTTGTCTGGTTTGGAAGCTGATACCATCTTTCCTTCCTCCACTATCGGCTGCAATAATTGCAACGCAGGAATTCTATGCTCCCCTCTCGAAGCTCGTCAATGAGATAGAATTCAGGAGCCAGAAGCCAGAAGTCGGACAGACGATTGCAACGAAATGCAAAACCATAGCTGCAATTGAGAGGATTCGGTTAAAGATTCTGGCTTCTGGCTTCTGGCTTCTGGCTTTTGTTCTTAATTTTTTCTATCGCGGAAGAAGCAGCGTGGCTCAGGTATGGGTCCGCTGAGAGTCTGGCTCGTTCGAGCGAATCGAGCGCGGCGGGATCCCCGATTTCTCCGAGGGCGGTTGCGGACTGGCGTCTTACATCGAGGGCGGGGTCCGAATCGAGTAACTTCATGAGGATCGAGATAGCGCGAAGGGCAGCGCCTCGATTTATGCCGAGCGCCTGGGCCGCGCGTGCGCGAACGAAATCACTCTTGTCGCTAAGGGCCGCGATGAGCCCGTCGACGGCAGACGCGTCGCTATACCTCGTAAGCGCGACCGAGGCCGCTCCCCGCACTTCAGCGTTCTTGTCCTTCAGAGCGCGAAGAAGCGCCCCCGTCCCGGCATCCGACCCGATCCGGCCTAACGCATACGCCGCCGTCTTTCTGACGAATATGCTCTTATCCTGCTCCAGCCGCGCAGCTATGACGGGCACGAGCTGAGGGTCGCCAGTCCTGGCGAGACCGTCTATTGCTATTGCGCGTACGTTCTCGTCCGAGTCTTCGAGCGCGGTCGATAGAGCAGATATTGCGGGAGGGGTTCCGAGGGCTGAAAGCTTTACCACAGCATCGAAACGGTCCTCCACATTCG
>DASTET010000885.1:0-5235 GCA_035709445.1 Blastocatellia bacterium
AGGCATGGCCTTTGACCCGAAACGCGGGCTCATCATCGCAAGCACCAATCGGCTCGCCACAGTCGTTAAGCTCATTCCGCGCGAAGAAGCAAACCGTCTCAGGTCATCGGGCGAAGCCAACCGGCTTAAGGGCGAGTTCGGTCGTCAGGCGGGAACGCCTTATGTCATGTACCGCGAGCCGCTCATCTCTTTGAGCGGGGCGCCCTGCAACCCGCCGCCCTGGGGGGCGCTCGCGGCAGTAGATATGCGAACGGGCGAAGTGCGATGGGAGGTGCCGCTCGGGACTATCCCTCAACTGTCGCTCATCCCGAAATCGTCCGAGTGGGGATCGATCAATCTCGGAGGCGGGATCGTGACCGCAGGCGGGCTGGTCTTCATCGCGGCTGCGATGGACACATACCTTCGCGCATTCGACATAGAAACCGGCAAAGAGATATGGAAAGGCGCGCTCCCCGCAAGCGCGCAGGCCACGCCTATGACATACCGCGCCGGGAACAGACAATACGTCGTCATAGCAGCGGGAGGGCACGGCAAGCTCGGGACAAAGATGGGCGATTCGGTCGTCGCCTTCGCTCTGGCGGAATGAGAAGCCAGAATTCAGAAGCCAGAAGCCAGAAGCCAGAAGTCCGTCGACGCTGATTCTGATTTCGTTCGTTCGGCGTCAATCGAGATACTACGCGAGAGATTCTGAATTCTGGCTTCTGGCTTCTGGCTTCTGATAGTTTATAATCTCCTCGTACAAAAAAGTCCGAGGAGATCAAGACGACATGAACGGCATTCCTGAGCTTGGCGAAACCGTATTGAACTACATCGATGGCCGATGGGAAGAGTCGGCCCGCTGGACCGAGCGGTATGATCCGGCGGATAACTCTGTGCTTGTGGCCCGCGCGCCCGACTCAACGCGCGAGGATGCCCGGCGCGCCATCGAAGCCGCCGCTCGCGCAGCAGACGGCTGGCGTGAGATGACGCCGCCACGGCGCGGCCGTTTGCTCTTCGAATGGCTCGCCTGGATCGATGCCCACAAAGACGAGCTTTCCCTGCTGCTCACGCGCGAAGAGGGAAAGATTCTCTCGGAAGCGACGGGCGAGGTAAAACGCGCGATCGATATACTCGAATACACGGCGGGCATGGGCCGTCGGCTCACAGGAGACGTCTACCCGTCGGAAGAAGAGGGAGTCTTCTGTTATTCAACGCCGCAGCCGGTTGGTGTGGCCGGGCTTATCAGCCCGTGGAATTTCCCCGTAGCCATTCCTGTCTGGAAGCTTGCGCCTGCGCTCGTCGCCGGAAATACAGCAGTGCTCAAGCCCTCACCGCTCACATCCGCCACCGCTACGGCGCTCGTTCGCGGTCTCGAAGAGGTCGGAATCCCTAAAGGCGTGGTCAATCTCGTACACGGCGACAGCGAGCCGGGGGCCGAGATGATCGCCAACCCGGCAGTTCAGGCCGTCTCCTTCACCGGCTCGACAAAGGTGGGCAAGATGATCGCCCGCGCCGCATCGGAGAGACTGCTCAAGCTCCAGTTGGAGCTCGGCGGCAAGAACCCGCAGATAGTCCTCGAAGACGCAGACCTCGATCAGGCCGTGGGCGGAGTCGTTGCGGGCGGGTTCGGCTCTACCGGGCAGCGATGCACAGCCACAAGCCGCGCCATCGTAGTCGATAAAGTCTATGATGATTTCCTGAGCCGTCTGGTCGAGCGCGCGAACCGAATGAAAGTAGGGCCGGGCGTCGAGCCCGATGTAGAGATGGGACCGCTCGTCGATGAGAGGGCCGTGAGCGGAGTGACTCATTATGTCGGAGTGGGACAGGCCGAGGGCGCGAAGTTCATCACCGGGGGCAGCCCGCTCAAAGACGAAGCGCGCGCGCGCGGCTTCTTCTTTCCGCCCACGGTCATCGAAGCGCGCCCCGGCATGGAGATCGCCCAGGAGGAGATATTCGGCCCACTAGTGGCCGTCATTCCTGTTCGGGATATTGAAGAGGCGATCAACATAGCGAACTCGGTGCGTTACGGGCTGACCTCGACCGTATTCACGCGAGATGTCGGGCGAGTATTCCGCTTCGCGAGCAAGGCGCAGGCCGGTATCATTCACGTAAACCGGCCAGGGGTCGGCGGCTTTTCGCACGTACCTTTCGGCGGCGTCAAGGAGAGCGGATACGGCGGGCGCGAAGTAGGCGACGAGGTAATGAAGTTCTACACCGAAACGCGCGTCGTCTATGTCAACTACAAATGAAGCCAGAAGCCAGAAGCCAGAAGCCAGAAGGTGATCGAGGCTTATTCTATTTATATTCACTCGGCAGTGATCGAGAGACTACGCTGGAGATTCTGGCTTCTGGCTTCTGGCTTCTGGCTTCTTATATATCAAGCGCGACTGATGATAATCGGCGTCTGCACCCGCTCGCCTGTGAGGGTTATTCTGGCAAGCTCCTCCAGGTCTCCGGTCGAGCTCAGCTCGCCTAAGGGAGTGACGACCATCTGCCCGTCCGCGACATCGACTATTAAGAAGTTACCGGCCCCTGCCCACGATATTGTGTGCGCTTCAGAGAACTTGGACGGACGCGCCGCCCGAACCTTCCCGCCCGCGCCGGTTATAAAGTAGTCGATCCCTTCGCTCCTTGAGTGCTGGAAGTTATGCTCGTGCCCGCTGAAGACTGTGCGCACTCCTGAGCGTATGAGAAGCGGCACGACCAGCTCGATCATTGACCGCGAGTTGGAGTGCTGGGGTCCGGCGCAGTAGGGCGGGTGGTGCGTGAAAGGGATTCGCCACACGCCCGAACTCGCCCCGCCCGTGTCGGGAAACGCCGCTTCGAGAAAAGAGGAGTGGTTCGGGTGCGCGAAGAACCGCTGGCCGAAAAGAAGCGACTGCCGCGACGTGTCTATGCAGATGAACTCGATATCGGAGCCGTAATGAAACCTGTAAAACAGCCCCGGCCCGATCGATGAGCGCCCTGCCGACTCCTCGCCCGTGAATCGTTCATTGAGATAGAAATTATCGATCAATTGCTGCCGGTCGTCGCTCATCTCGGTCTCGCCCGTGTCGTGATTGCCCACCGACGGATAGACCGGGACGCGGTTGATTATGTACCGATAAGGCTGATAGAAGGTGAAGAACCAGTCGTCGTCTTCGTCGCCGGTCGCAAACAGCGGAATGCCGAGCAGCGTCCGCCCCGCGTAAATGTTATCGCCCGTTGTGAGTATCAGCCGGACGCCGCGCTCGTCGACTGCCCTTTCGAGCGCGTCGGCTATCTCTCGCTGGCAGCGGTCCGGCTTTGAAGGCTTGCGCACACCCGTTCCGAAATCCCCTATGACGGCGAAGGTGAGAGGCGCGGGGTTGTCCGGGTGCGGATGCGTGCGGAAGCGATTGACGTAGCTGCGCCCGCTCTTTATTAAGCCCTGCCCCTCCGGGCCGACCCGCCAGTCGCGCCGCTCTCCCGCCGCCCATTCCTCGTCATTGACGATGACACGGTAAGTGTACTCGGTGTCCGGAGAAAGACCCGTAACCCACACATGGTTCGCGGTGCAGGTCTCGGCAAAGGCAGCCATCTCGCCCGATCGGTCAAACACCTCTACGCGAGCCTTCCCGTAAGGCTCGGACCTCGCCCCTATGGTCTCCCTGCGCGGCGGGTTGACGTGTTCAAGGTCCTGGTCGTCGACCAGCTTCCAATCACCCGCGCTGCTGCGACCGCGCACCCTGAAGTAGAATCCGCCCCAGGCTATCAGGGCGGCCTTATGAGTCAACGCGCCAAGGTATAGATAAGGCTCGGCATGAAATTCCGGCATGACACACCTCCCGTACAGGTTTCGCCCTCAAGCTCCCGATGAGAGATTGTATATTAAAAGGCTGACGGTCACAGGTTCACATACCGCTTTTCATCTAGTAGGGAACAAGCGAAGAAGTTAGCCGCGTTTTTCTGTGCCGGTGGATTTCTTCATTTGAGGGGTAGGGCAGTCCCGCCCGCTGCCCCCTCAATCTTCCCCATCGGACGAGACAGTAACAGACGCGGCGGGTTCACTATAAGCGGTTTGGCAAAATTGACAACGGCTCAAATCAACACCGCCTACGATGACAGGCGGTTCTGACTGTCTCCGTTCATCATTCCAAACCCGCATCACAGTCGGCCATCTGCTTCTCTATTGTCTCGATCCTGTTTGTGTAGATCTGTTTCGGGCCGTCTTGTTTTTCGAGATCGCGCAAGGCATCAAGGCTTCGCCGCAGCCAGTGGCAGGCGTTTTGCAAATGCTCTCTTCTATTTTTTGCAGAAGTCTTTGCGTCCGAAGCGAGCTCTTCATACCGTTTCCCGATTCTGGCGCTGGTGTGATAAATATACTCAAGACCGAAGTCGCTTTGCAGTTCGACATCCGACCACTGTTCGGCAACTCCAAGCAACTGCTTATAAAGTTTGAATTCGCCGGCTAGATCTCCTTCCTCTTTCAGGGCTTCAGCCATTGACATATAACTGTGGTAAACCATATTACTGACTTCCGCATTCGTCGGGTCCATCGCAAGTAAAGACTTGCCGGCTTCTATGGCTTTGCGGCAGCTTTTTAAGGCATCATCGTGAGAGTCCAGTTCTAACAGGCTCTGGCACATGTACTGATGCGTGAAGGCGATGTCTAGGCGAGCCTCGGCGTTCTTCGGATCATCGGCGGCTAATTTCTCGAAGATTGCCATCGCGGTTTGATAACCCTCCATCACTCCCGCTTTGTCGCCAAGGCCCGCTTGCACGGGAAGACTCATCGCCATAATGTCGGCGGCATTTCGGCGATGCCGCGAGTTGTTCGGTTCACCCGCCATCAAAACTTTGTAGATGGCCAGCGATTTATTGAAGTTTTCCAACGCTGTGTGAAAATCGCCCGGTTTTTTTTGCCAGATGGCCCCACCTTTCAAAATCGTTCCGATTCTTTGATAACCTGAAGCCACGCCGGTGAGAACCTGCGTATTTGTCGGATCATCTGCCAACAACTCTTCGAGCAGCTTCAACGAATTCTGATGCATTGCCATTTTCTCGTCTGGCCCAGTAATGGCAGCATCGCCGATAAGTTTATAAAGCTCTGCCAGCATTCGACGATGTTGTATATTTGTCGGCTCGGCGGCGACTAATGGTTCAAGTAACACCCTCGATTTTTGAAAATGCCGAATCGCCTCCTCCCTTTCCGCTTTTCTCGTAAGTTGCAATGAGCCGATACTGGAATAAGCTATACCGAGGTCTCGTTGAACTTCATGGTTTGCAGGGTCGGGA
>DASTET010000886.1:0-5202 GCA_035709445.1 Blastocatellia bacterium
GCGCAACCCCATGTAAAGCTCCTGCGCCTGCCCTATTGGAACGCGCTTGTCTTCCGCGCCGTGCAGTATGAGCGTGGGGGTCTTCGCCTGCTTGATAAAACTCATCGCCGAGCGGCTGTTGTAGATTTCGAGATCATTCCACGGCTCGGCGCCAAAGTATGCTTCGAGCGTGCGTTGCAGATCGTTCGTCGAATACATCGAAAACATATTCGTGAGACCCGCGCCGACCATCACCGCTTTGAAGCGGTTCGTCTGCGTCAGCGTCCACGCCGTCATGTACCCGCCGTAGCTCCACCCGGCCTGCGCCAGTTTGTCGGGGTCGGCCACCCCCTTTGCTATGAGGTGATCTATTCCGGTCTGTATGTCCTGGTAATCGCCGCCGCCCCAGTCGCGCACATTCGATAAAAGAAACTTCTCGCCATACGCGGATGAGCCGCGCACGTTCGGGTAGAAGACCGCCCACCCGTTAGCCGCATAGACGTGGCCGAAATTGCCGTACGATGCGGGGAAGCCCTGAGTCCATACCCCCGACGGGCCGCCGTGTATAAGCGCGACCGTTGGGTATCGTCTGCCCTGTTGATACCCGACAGGATAGATGACTGTGCCTTCGATCTCCATCCCGTCTTTGCTCTTCCACCGTATGACCTCGCTTGTGCCGAGCGCGAAGTTTTTTACCTGCGGATTATGATCGGTCAGCTTGACGCCGTCGTGCATATCGGGCAGCTTCGCCACGCACACATCAGCCGGGTGCTGGATGTCGGCACGGGTGAAAGCGAGGGTTGAGCGGTCGCGCGAAAATGTCGCCGGGCTCATCACCCCTTCTACCTTCGATAGCTGTGTGGGCTCGCCGCCCGATGACGCGACCGAGAAGAGCTGAGATGTCGTGCGGACGGGCGAGGTGAAATAGATCGTGCGGCCATCCTGAGACCACACGGCAGGGCCGGGCTGATAGAGGAACTGCGGCGCAACTGCCCGGGGCGTGCCTCCGCCGGCGGCGATGATCGTCAGCTTCAGATGGCCGATGATGGCGTTCTTCGCTTCGCGCGCGAGATAAGCTATTCGGCGGCCATCGGGCGACCAGCGCGGCGAGGTATCGGGGCCGGGGTTGTCGACGAGCTTGCGCTGCCTCCCCGATTCGACTTCGACTATGTAGATGTCAGACAGGCTCCCGTCATCCGGTTTCGGGGTGGGGGTGACGGTGTAGGCTATAAAACGCCCGTCCGGCGACCACTGCGGGTCGGCTGCCTGGTAATCGCTCTTGACCAGCTCACTCGCCTTCTTCGTCTCGACATCCAAGACGTGAATTCGAGAGAACCTGAAGTTCTTATCGACGACTATCGCATCATCCTTGTCCTTTTGCTTCTTCTCTTCTTCGGCGGTCAGCTCCTGTTGCGCTACGAAAGCGATGCGGCGGCCATCGGGCGACCACTGAAAGGATTGAATGCCGCTCTTCGATTCGGTGAGCCGCTCGGCCTCTCCGCCGAACGGAGAGATGAGAAATATCTGCGGCCTCTCATCGCGCGCCGAAACGAAGGCTATGCGGCGGCCATCGGGCGACCAGCGCGGCTGATTGTCGTTCTTCTTGCTGGTAGTCAATCGCAGAGGCGCGCCGCCTCCGGTCGAGATAAGCCATATATCGGCGTCCGGCGCGTTCTCTTTCAGACTGACCGTCGTCACCACGTAGGCGATCCAGCGACCGTCGGGCGAAATCTGCGCATCCGATACTCCTTTGATCGCGAGCACGTCTTCAAACGTCATGCCCCGTTTCTGCTGGGCCTGCGCGCTTACCGCAAGAAGCGCCAGCGCAATCGAGATCGCGGCGAGTCGTATCATGCGTTTCATAATCTTTCTCCCTTTTTTAAGACTTGAGCGGCGCGAGTAATGTATCAATTCTTTGACAGGATTTACAGCTTGACCTTGCATAGCGGAAACCATATTCTCGATCTACCACGCGAAAGAATCTTCAATGGAG
Source organism: Blastocatellia bacterium (assembly GCA_035709445.1). Lineage (GTDB taxonomy): Bacteria > Acidobacteriota > Blastocatellia > UBA7656 > UBA7656 > DASTET01. The sequence continues at coordinate 1,973 of DASTET010000886.1, forward strand.
ACAATGATGAGAAAAAGGCTCGCAACATTGCTTTCGATCATGCTTGCGCTGGCGTTTGCGGCTTCGGCTTCTACCCCGGCGGCGCGCGATCAGCTCGTAGCGCAGGCGGCAGAGTCGCTGCGCGCGAAGCTCGTAGAGCAGCGCCGCGATCTCCACATGCACCCTGAGCTTTCAAACCGTGAAGAGCGAACGTCGCGCGTCGTGGCCGAACGGCTGAAGGCCCTCGGCCTGGATGTCAAAACGGGCGTCGCTCGTCACGGGGTTGTGGCGATTCTGAAAGGCGCAAAGCCAGGCCCCGTCATCGCCGTCCGCGCTGATATGGACGCGCTCCCGATTCAGGAAAACATCGACGTCCCTTATAAGTCTAAAAACGCAGGCGTCAAGCACGCCTGCGGTCACGACGTACACACCACGGTGCAGCTCGGAGTGGCAGAGGTTCTCTCGCGCATGCGCGACCAGATAGCCGGGACCGTAAAGTTCATCTTTCAGCCCGCCGAAGAGGGGCCTCCGCCCGGCGAAGAGGGCGGAGCGCCGCTTATGATAAAAGAGGGCGCGCTCGAAAACCCGCGCCCGCAGGCCATATTCGGGCTTCACGTCATGCCCAACATCGAAGTCGGGCAGATAGGCTATAACTCAGGCCCGGCCATGGCCTCCTCCGACCGCTTCGTCATTACCATCCGGGGAAAGAAAGTCCACGGCGCATACCCGCACGACGGCATCGACACGGTCGTCGTCGCAGCCGAAGCGGTCAGCGCGCTTCAGACTATTCGCAGCCGCCGCATCAACACCATGGAGCCGCTCGTGATCACTATCGGGAGCATACACGGCGGGAACCGCTTCAACATAATCGCAGACGAGGTCGTGCTCGAAGGGACGATGCGCACGCTCAGCGAAGAAGTGCGGGCCCGCGCGATTGAGATGATGCGCGAGACGCTCGCCGGCGTCACCTCGGCTTACGGCGCGAAGTTCGAGATCGAATTCGACAAGCCGAATCCCGTCACTTATAACGATCCGAAGCTGGTCGAAGAGATGCTGCCCACGCTGCGCCGCGTCGCAGGCGAAGCAAACGTCATAACGCCGAAGCCGCAGATGGGCGCGGAGGACTTCTCTTATTTTCAAAAAGTCATACCGGGCTTCTATTATTTCCTCGGCGTGGGCAACCGCGCTAAAGGCATAACGGCGATGATTCACACGCCGGAGTTCGACGTCGACGAAGAGAGCCTCGTCATAGGAGTGAAGGCGATGACGAGCATGGTGCTCGATTACCTCGACCGTAAGGGACAGTGATTCTTATGAGCAAGTCGGGCGAGCAGGGAAAAGTCCTTGTGACCGGGGGTACGGGGTTCATCGGGAGCCATCTGGTCGACCGCCTCATCGAGCGCGGGCGCGCCGTCCGCTGCCTCGTGCGCGAGACGAGCAATCTGCGTTATCTCAAACACCCGCAGGCAGAGCTTGTTTATGGCGGGCTCGATAGCGCGACCGATTGGGAGCGCGCGCTCGCGGGCGTCGATACTGTATATCATGTCGCGGGCCTCACTTTTGCGCGGAAGCGAGAGGATTACTTTACGGTGAACCATCGCGGCGCCGAGGCGATCATCGCGGCATCAGTAAAACGCCGCGCGCAGTTGAAGAAGTTCGTGCTCGTAAGCTCGCTTGCCGCCGTCGGCCCGGGTCGCGACGGAAAGCCGGTCGTTGAAGACACGGCCCCCGATCCCATCACGCCTTATGGCAGGAGCAAGCTGATGGGAGAGGAAGTCCTTCGCACGGTCGGCGATCTGCTGGCATGGACGATAGTGCGCCCGCCTGCGGTGTACGGCCCGCGCGATTACGCGCTCTACGAGCTGTTCAAATCGATAGCGCGCGGCATCGCGCCGACCATAGGGCGTGGTGACAAGCTGGTGAGCCTCGTGCACGCGCGCGATCTCGTCGACGGGATAATACTTGCAGGCGAAACCGATGCTTCGACCGGGCGAGCCTATTTCATATCGAGCGAAGAGGTCTATTCGCTCAAGGCGGTAGTAGAGCTGCTCTCCGTCGTATTCGCTCGCAAGGTGCGAAGGCTCGCAATACCGCGTGCCATGGCATACGGCGCTGCGGTCGTCGCCGAAGCGGCTGCCGCGCTCGCAGGAAAGCCGCCCGTGATCAACCGCGATAAGGTGACCGATCTGGCCCAGGCTTGCTGGGGGTGCTCGATCGAGCGGGCCAGGCGCGAGCTTGGTTATAGCCCTCGCGTTTCGCTCGAAGAAGGACTGCGCGAGACGGTCGATTGGTACAGGCGCGAGGGCTGGCTGTGAAAGATGCGGAGGTCCTCCCTGCCGACGAGCAGTCTTTTCTTTATCAGGGAAAGCTGAGCCCCGCCGACAAAGTAGTAATAGGTTACCTGAGCGTGCTGGCCGCGCTGGTTGTAATCGCACACAATCGCATGAGCTTCTGGTGGGCGATTGTCGCAGCTCACGCGGCAGCTATTCTGCTCATAATAATCTGCTCTCGACTAACGCCTTCGTGGGCGGGCGCGCGGGTATGGAGATTCATACGGGGATGGTACCCGGTCGCGCTCGTGCCGGTCACGTTCAAAGAGCTGACGTTGCTTATCCCGTTGATCCACCCACGCGATTACGATTGGGAGCTTGCAAGGATCGATTACTGGATGTTCGGCGCGCATCCTACGGTGTGGCTCGAACGAGTGACGTGGCCGGCCCTGACCGAGCTGTTTCAGATCTCTTACACGACATACTATTTTCTGCCTATGGTGCTCGGCGGCGTGCTCTGGTCGAAGGGCTGGTTCGAGCGATTCCACTTCTTCGTCTTTGTAGCGGTGCTCGGCTATTATCTTTCCTATCTCGGCTACATCGCGGTGCCCGCGATAGGGCCGCGATTCATTCTCGCCGATGAGCAGAGCTTTCCGCTCAGGGGGGTCTTCCTTTTTCAGTTCATACGCGAGACGCTGGACCGCGCCGAGGGGATAACACGCGACTGTTTTCCTAGCGGCCACACGGAGCTGACGCTGCTGGTGCTCTATTATGCGAGGAGATACCATCGCCGCACCTTCTGGCTGTCGCTTCCTGCCGGAAGCGCGCTTATCATATCGACGGTATATCTGCGTTACCATTATGTCATCGACGTGATAGCAGGCGCGCTTCTCGCGCTTGCAGTCATAGTCGTTGCGAAACCCGCCTATCGCGCGCTCGGCGGGGCAGCCGGGTTATCCTCGCGCCATAAGGACCTGCCCT
>DASTET010000887.1:0-2353 GCA_035709445.1 Blastocatellia bacterium
AGGACTCGAACCTGCGACCCCCTGCTTAGAAGGCAGGTGCTCTATCCGGCTGAGCTACGGGCGCTGATAAACTCTTTCTTCAAAAGTCGCGCTCTATTTTTGCCGGGGAGAAGGCTTCGAGTCAAGCAGTCTCAACAATGAGGAGCTAGCTATATTCGGGACCGTGGCGCGGCAGGCTCTTCCTGGCGTTGCTCGCTACGGATCTCACTCCACTCCGCGGACTCATCCAAACAGGCTCGCTTCAGAATGTCCAACACCGGTCAGGATCGGAGCCGGCGCGTTATAGCGCGCTTGAGGCGGCTCATTCGCGCCTGCAAAGCCAGCACTTTTCTGCTGACGCGGAAGGCCTTTATCACGTCCTCCGCCCGTGGCATTACAGGGGAGGGCCTGCCCTCGGAAGCCTGTGCTTTGACGGCGAGGAGATTGAACCACCGCTTGTGCCTCCTGAGTGAGTCGGTCAAGACGTTAGCAGGCGGCCTGTCGGTATCGATCCGCATCATTTCAAAGCCGTGCTTGTGCAAAAATGCCAGGAGAGTCTCCGGCGTGACCACGATGGGGTGGTAAGGGTTCATGGCGCCCGACCAGTAGAGGTTGGCGATGTCGATATAGAGGCGCCCGTCGTCGCGCAGCAGCCTTCTCGTAGTCGCCAGCATTTGATTCACGTCCAATATATTTGCCAGACAGCAAGAGAAAATGACGAAATCGAACATCGCATCAAAGTTATGATTGTCAAACAGCTCTTCTGCACTGCGCCCGATGATTTCTATATAGGGGTGGCTTTCGTTCATATACGCCACAGCGTCGTCAGACGGCTCGACCGCGTAAGCGACCGCTTCGTATTGTTTATACAGGTAGGCAAGGGTCTCGCCATAGCCGCAACCAACTTCGAGCACCTTAGCGCCAGGAAGTAACAGGCTCCCTACCATACCATCAACTCTTGGGATACGTTGCTTCTGCTGGTAAGTGACGGAGTGTTGATGGGCCTGGCGCGCGGTCTTCTTGCCCTTCCAGTCTTCGACCCTGCCGTCTTTGACGGCCCAGAAGTCCATCTTGTAAAAGCGCAAATAAGAGTCTGCGGTAGGCACCGGATTCATATAGACCAGAGAACAGGAAGAACAGATCACGTAATTGAATTTAACGTCTTTCCAGTTGATTGCGCCAAAAGGCAGATTTTCGCTGTGATCGCAGAGCGGGCAGGAAGCACGTAAAAAAACTCAAATGCGTCCATAGCAGACGATAGATAGCGCAGCTAAAGATAACGGCTCTTCCGTTTATTCAATCACTCAACCGCGATCTATGATCGGTAGAGTTGCGCAGTCACGGCTGGCACATCATTCGAGACAGTCCTTGCATAGATCATCGGCGCCATCGCGACCCGGGGGTTTTCTCATTCCGCACACCTTGCAGTGCTGCCGCAGATAATCTTTTATTCCCTCCGCGAGGTCGCCCCGCACCTCGCCAGGATAACGGCTCGCAATCCTTTCGATAACCTTGCTTGTGTGTTCGAGCAGCGCCCTGATCTTATCTTTCCGCTCAAGCAGCTCCGCGATAATCACCTCGGGCTTTACGCCTGCCGCGAGCTGCTCTGAATACTTCCTGGGTATAGTCCTCGAAGCAGGAAGCCTGCTGGTGACCTCTCTCGAAATGGAGGCCCTCGCGCCAAAGCCAGGATCAGTCTGTCCGGCGGCATTTGCGGAAGCGGCTATGCTGTTAGCTATACTGAGGCCACAAAAAGGGCAGAACCTGGAATCATCGGGGAAGGCGGCGTTGCAGGAAGGGCAGTTCATATGGGCCTCTCTGAAATTCTATAGACGAAATAGAGCAGCACACTTTTGCGACTCTATGCCTGTTGGAGAGATATTGTCAACTTACGGGAGGCGTCAGAGACAGGCGGCGGAAGCGCGAATCGCTCTCGCCAGATTTCTGAGTCAAAGTCGGGGCGAGAGGATTCGAACCTCCGACCCCTCGGTCCCAAACGGCTCCTGTTGATACCTTCCACTTTCTAAACTCCACAAACACATGACTTCTGCTGTTCTTTTTTGCCGCCTCACTCCCGCTTTAACCCTTCCACGAGGTCGAAAGTGGGAGCGTAAGTGGGAGTGAAAAGAGGCGGCTGACATCTTCTCTACCAACCTGAACGTGACCCCGGAACTTCTGGGAGGTGAAGGACGATGGGGAGATCACGAGAAGGTTCTATCAGGAACATCAAGGGGGTTCTGTATGCTCGCCTGTCTTGGCTCGATGACACTGGCAGACGAAGGGAGAAGAACAAGCGGGCCAAGAATAAGACTCACGCCCGACAACTAATAAAAGAAATGATCCGAGAGATAGACGACTACGGCACAAGGTCAAT
>DASTET010000888.1:0-5050 GCA_035709445.1 Blastocatellia bacterium
CAGCCCGGAGAGGAAGCCCGGTCTGCTGGTCTGCATAGACGAAGCTGTCGGCCTGGATGGTTCCGGCCTGGGTGCGCGTATCCGCCGCGCCTGTGAACCGGTATTTGATGGCCGTCCGCCCGTTGACCTGCTCGGTGCCGAGGTTTTCATACTGCCCGCGCGATTTCAACCGCTCTATGACTGCGACAGGCGTCATAAGGCTGCCGAGCTGGAACCCCAGCTCTTCCGGGGTTATCTCTACATATTGATTTCGCGCCGGGAGCAGGAGGTATTTCAACCCGCCTTTCTCAAGGTAGGTGACCTGTCCGGCAGGTTGGGGCAGGTTGAAGCTCCAGCGCCGGTCGTTATTCATCTTTGCGAAATCGAATTGCAGCGTAGGGATGTTCCCCTGTCGCTGGCCTCCCACGTACTGGCCGGTGAGCGTCATCGTCGTGCTGTAACTTTCCGGCTCGCGCGCATCGAGCGCGCCCGCGGCTGTCGCGTTCATGTTGGCGTTGGCCGCCGCCATGTTGGCATTGAGGTTCGTGTTTATGTTCGAGGTGGTGTTTGTGTTGCTCGCCGGTCCGGCGCATCCGGGTAAGACGAGGACTGCGACCGACAGCAAGAGCGCCAGTATCACGCTCCTCGCCTGCCGGATATATGAATTTCGAGATGAGTTTCTCATCTATTCCTCCTGATTCGCTTAACGAAATATTCTAGTGACGTCCACCTGAACCTCCGGGTTGCGCACCTCGCCACGTACGCTGACGGGCACGGCAACGCGGTTGTTGACTTCCAAGATCGAGACAGCCATTCCGATCAGCGGGCTCGATTTTTTGACCTGAGCGGTGGCGTCGGGCGTAAGCAGGACCGTCGCCGTGTAATTGAGCGAAGGCGGCGAGGCTACTTTGAGCCACCCCTGATCGGATTTCGCTTCGCCAAGTCCATCGAGCTGCTGAATTGTAAGATTGGCCGTCATCAGCTCGCCGTTCGATATCTGAAAATCGGATTGAAGGCTGCCTACGTTTGTGCCCGCGCTCATATTGCCTATGCCGTTTATCCTGAGCGCGCGGGCCACCTGTTCGCTCAGATTTGCGCTTGCGATAAACATCTCGCCCGACGCGAGCCTGCCGCTGCCGCTCAGGGTCGGGACCGTTTCTTGAAAGCTGCGAAGCTCACCGCCAAGCTTGAACTCGGCATCGACGTGGCCGGTGATCTGTCCGGGCATTTGCAGCTTGCTGCCGATAGCCTGATCGAGATTGAGGTTTGTGACCCGGCCTTCTGCTGTGAATCGACGGCTTCGCATGTCGATCTCCATCCGCCCCGTTAAATTCCCGTCGTAGAGCGACAGGTCCATCTGATCGAGCGCGAGGCGGTCTTCGCTCAGATCGAGCGATGATTTGAAGCTCGAAGCAATGAGGTTTTTAGTCTCTAGCGGGCCAGGCCCGATGCTGCCCTGGACCGTGAGTTTCTGCGGCGCGGCCCGGGTGACGACAAGGTCAAAAGGCATATCGGTCTTGAGTATTTCGGCGCCGTCCGTCTCTTCAGATTGCGCGCGAAGCTCGCCCCGGACCTGTCTGCTTTGCCCCTGGGGCATGAGGTCGGCGCGGAGCGCGACATTCCTGTAAAGAGTTTCAGGCGGCTCGGTCCCCGATCTGTCTATGAGCCGGACAGACGCGCTTTCGATATTGATGCTGTCGACGGAAGCGTCGGCCGCGATCAGAACGATTGCAGCCTGCCGGGTGAACTCTTCGAGCCTGCCCGCAACGCCCGCAGCCGCGCGCGCCCTGCCGATGGTAGTCCAGCTCCACGCGCCATCGGCGTTTTTGACAAAGGTGAATCGCGGCGATTTCAGGTCGAGCGCTTCGATGACTATCTGGCGGCGGAGCGCGAAGGGCAGGACGGCGAGGTTTGCTCGCACCTGGTCCGCTTCGAGGAAGTTGCCGTCGCCGAAGGCGGGGTCTTCTTTTGCGGTCATCGCTTCGATGACCAGGTAAGGTCCGCCCGCGAGGCTCAGCCGCACCGAGCCCACGCTGACAGGGCGACCGAGCGTCGCAGTGAGTCTCGATTCGACTGCCGGTTTAAGCGGAGCGAGCGGGATGAAGGGAGCAACGGCAATGGCTGCGGCGACGAGCACTGCAAAAAGTAAGAGCAGGCGCAGTAGCCAGCGTCCTGGTCTGGGCATCTATCTCCTCATAGAACATCGAAGCGCCGCACAGCTATATGCTACTGCATAAAGAAGCCGGAAGCCAGGGATTAGAAGCCAGAAGTCGGAAATCAGTTCTTCGCTGTTACTATACAAGCCGCCTTCAGGCGGTTTGCCGAAGGCATATTGGCCAGTCCTTTTAGGACTGGTTATCTATGGCTGCTTCATTCAAAGGGCGCTTTAGCGTCCTTCTCTCGGAGGCTTTAGCGCTGGCCTATCTGCCCTGGGGGAAAGCCGCCTCAAGGAAAAGCGGAACAGACTTCTGTCTTCTGACTACTGACTTCTGACTTCCGGCTTCTGATTCAGCAATTCGCGGACGGCGGCGTCGAGCTGCGAGTCGCGCCCCGTAAGGGTCTCGCCTATGGGACGCCGGACAGGTACATCGACGGGTCGCGGGTTCAGCTCCATGTTCGCGCCGCTATTGTCGGTGATCTTGATGAACGGCAGGCGCAGACTCGTCCCGTCGATGAGGCTCACGTTCGAAGTATAGATGATCCAGCCCGAAGTCTTCTCTCCCACGACCTTGCCGAGCTTCAGCGCGCGGTAGCCTTCCGTGAAGTCTTCGGCGTCGGAAAGCGAATGCTGGTTGGTTACGAGTATGGTCGGGGCTTCGAGCGCGCGCTGTCCGAGCACCGACCGCGCGGGGGCTGACGGGAACCCGCGCCGCGTCATGGTCATGTACCCGCGCCGCGCGAACACGTCTATCGCGTAGGCGTTTACAAATCCGCCGTTGTTGTTGCGAATGTCTATGACCACCCCGTCGCGCGCGCGGTTCTCTACATCCAGATCGATGAAGAGCTGCGTGAGCGAGCCGGACCCCATATCGTACATGTGGACGTAGCCGAGCCGGCCATTGCTTGCGCGGGCAACGTACTGGCGGTTTTCTTCGACCCACTTTCTGTAGAGCAATCCTTTTTCGGTCGCCTGGTTGACCGGGCGAACGGCTACTTCGCGACTGCCCGCCCCATCGGCTGACGATGCGACGGTAAGCGCGACGCGGCGGCCTATTTTGAAGTTGAGCAATTCGTCGAGGTTTGTTCGCGCGGTTATCTGTGTGGAGTCTACGGCCAGGAGGTAATCGCCGGTCTTTATCTCGCCGCCGAGCGCGGCGGGGCTTAGCGGTATGATCTCGGTGATGCGAAGGCGGGCAGCGTTTTCATACTCCGCGCGGTCGAATCGCAGTCCGAGCCTGCCCGTCACGGTCTGAATGGTGTTGAAGGGGGCCGACACGCCGAGATGCGAAGCGTTCAGCTCGCCTACCATCAACCCGAGCACCCGCCGCATCTCGTCGGGAGTGCGCGCGCCTCTTACGCGCGGCTCGTACTCGGCGCGGATACCCTTCCAGTCTACGCCGTGATAGTTCGGGTCATAAAAATAGTCTCTGAGGTATGACCATGCCTGGTTGAGTACCTCGATCTTCTCGCGCGAGAAATCGATATCCATCTCGGCGGTTACCGCAAGCGGGCGGGTCTGCCGGTTGTCGAGCGAGACGACGTTGATGCGGCCCTGCTGCAGGTAGAAGACCTCTTTGCTGTCGGGTGAGAACTGAGCGTCGCTTTTGAACCCGGGCGTTGATGTGAGCTGGCGGGCCACGGCTGGCTCGCTCGACAGCTCGTCGAGCGAGTATATATAAAGGTTGAGCTGGTTGGCTGCCGCGGCGATCATGAGAAGCCATTTCCCGTCGGGGCTTATCTTGTGATAGCCGACATCGACGCCGACGGGGAGTATGCTCAACCGGCGGCGTATCTCATCGAAGACTATATTGACCTCTTTCGAAGCAGGCTTCGCTTTCTCTTCAGCGGGGGCCGTCGCGCCCTGAGCGGCAGGCTGCTGGGCGGGTGGCGGCTCCTGAGCGGGGGTCTGGGGTCGAGGCGTTATCGTCTTTGGCGTCTCTTCTCTGAAGAGGTCGCGGAACTGGTCTTCGCGAAACCTCGGCGTGCGCGGGATCAGATCGACTCGCGCCATCTGCCCGTTTTCGGTGCGCTGCGATGTGTCGAACAGGATGTACTTGCCGTCCGGGCTCCACGAGATAGTGTTATTGAAGACATTGGCGACAAAGCTTATAGGGCGGGCCTCGCCTCCCGCGACCGGGACGACATGCGCGTTCTTGAAAGATTTTTCGCCGCTCGACATGAAAGCGATCCACCGGTTGTCGGGAGACCATGCGAACGGGCGGTCGGGGTTGAGCGGAGGCCGCTCGAAATGGCCCGTTGCAAGCAGCCGCTCCTGTTTCGTCTCAAGCTCCAGTATGCGAAGCTCGCGGGCGTCTCTGTGAAAGGCGATCATGCGGCCGTCGGGCGAAAACGACGGCATAGAGTCTTCGAGCGCGTCGCGCGTGAGCTGGGTTTCGCTGTTTGTTGAGAAGTCATAGAGATAGAGATGAGGCGTGCCTTCCCGGTTGGAGACATAGGCGATGCGGCGGCTGTCGGGCGCCCAGGCTATCTGCGATTCGAGGGCCGGGCTTCGAGTGACGCGGGCCGCATCGCCCCCGTCTTTAGCGGAGGCGGCATATATCTCGCCGCGTACGGCGAAGGCTATCTTCTTGCCGTCGGGCGAAAGCGCAAGCTCCTGAAATTGATTGTTGAGCGAAACGTGTTCTATCAAGGGCGAGGCCGGTGAGCCGCGCCTGCTGATCAGAACCTCGCTTGCCTGTCCGCTCGAAGTGTCGAGCTTCCACACGGCGAAGTTGCGCTCGAAGACGATCATGCGCCCGTCATAAGAGATGCTCGGCCACAGCACGCGCCCATCTTTGAAACGGGTCACCTGGCGGGCCTGCCCTTTGAGCGGGCGAGACCATATGTTCTCAGCGCCGCTGCGGTCGGAGACATAGAAGAGGCTCGCGCCGTCGGCGCTCCACATAGGCCA
>DASTET010000889.1:0-6016 GCA_035709445.1 Blastocatellia bacterium
GAAGACTCCGCCTACCATCAGGCGGATTAGTATGACAACAGCCGGGGAATGGGTTTCGATCATCCTTCGAATAGCCTTCATACCTGTGTCCTTACGTTAATGAAATACCAACGCGCAGGCGGCGCTGGCGCTGTGAACCGGGCGATGTCGGCCAGGCCAATGCTATTCTCGATTTCGCTGATCTGCCGCACCGCGTCATCGAAGCCATCCTCACCAAACTGTTGGTGCTCGATCTCTTCAAACTTCTCGCTCAGCTCGTGAAGCTGGTCTTCCGAGAGCGCCTTTTTCCATGCGGGAAAGACGACCGTGTCTTCACCGCGTGGTGGCGGTACATAAGCACGAACGAATCAAGCACGCGCGCAAGCTCATAAGATCAGGCCCATGCCAACGGCTGCCGTAGGATAAGAAAATCGCGTCTCTCGGCGACCGGTTTTGTCGTCATCGCTTTACCCCTTTGTAGCTTTCGGGTTTCTTGATCCGGTCGAGTTATCAATGTTCCTCGAAAAGTTCTCCGAAAAGCTCGCGGACTTTCACCTTGGCAGCCTCGAGCGCCTTGCGGCCCTTTTGAGTAGCCCTGTAGAAGCGGCGCGACTCTTTACCGTTACCAATATTATGACTGGCCGCTTGCTTATATCTTATCGGCTGTGCTCTGCCCTGAAGATCAGATAGACGGGCACGCGCATCGCTTCTTCGTAGCGAGCGGCGTTCTTAGAAGCGAACTGCGGAGGCGGAGCAGGCTCCAGAAGATCGGTTACGTTTAGACGGGCCGAGCGGAGCGCCCGAAAATAATCTTCGACCGTGTGATGATAAGAGATTATCCGCCGCCCTTCGTCCGACACCTCGCCGAAATCGAGCCACGGCGTTTCGATCATCCGTTCCGGCGAGCCGAAATAACGTGGGGCCTTTTCCCTATCCGCAGGCGAAAAGAGCGCAGTAGACATAGGATGTAGCGCGCTCGCTATAAGAGCCCCGCCGTGACTCATCACCCGCGCCGTCTCTTTCATCACGCTGCTCAGGTCTTCGACGTAGTGCAGGACCGTGGCCGTAAAGACTATATCGAACTCGCCGTCTTCAAACGGCAGCGGTCTGTTCAGATCGCCTGCGAGCAATCTTATGTCGAGCCCTTCGGCGCGGGCTTTCTCTTGCGCCATCGAGACCATCACCGGCGAGAGGTCCATCCCCGTGACCTGCGCGCCGCGCCCGGCGAACCATAAAGAGTATGTCCCCGAACCGCAGCCCATGTCGAGCAGACGCTTGCCGCCGAGATCGCTCGCGAGCGAAGCGATGGCTGGCCGCTCGATGTTTTCTGAGAATGAGTCTTCAGCCGTGGTGAAGCGGTCAAAGGCGGCGCCGCAAGCGTCCCATATTCTTTTAACGTCGAGTGGCATTTGTTATATCGTCTTGCTATTCGATCTGATAGTTGGGCGCCTCTTTAGTGATGATGACATCGTGAACGTGGCTTTCGCGCAGCCCGGCAGAGGTGACGCGGATGAATCGGGCGCGCTCCTGAAGCTCAGTAATAGTGCGACACCCGCAGTATCCCATTCCGGCGCGCAGGCCTCCGACCAGTTGATGAACCAGCGAAGAGAGAGGCCCTTTGTAAGGGACCCTTCCTTCGATGCCTTCCGGGACAAGCTTGGCCATCTGCGTTTCGCCCGCCTGCCCGTAACGGTCGCGGCTCCCCTGCTTCATCGCCGAAATCGATCCCATCCCGCGATAAGATTTGAACGAGCGGCCCTGGAACAGAATTATCTCGCCGGGGCTCTCATCGGTCCCGGCGAAAAGCGAGCCTATCATTACCGAGTCCGCGCCCGCGGCTATCGCTTTAGTTATATCGCCTGAATACTTGATCCCGCCGTCGGCGACCACGGGGACCCCCGTGCCGCGCGCCGCCCGCGCGCAGTCCATTATCGCCGTTATCTGCGGCACGCCCGCGCCCGATACGACGCGAGTCGTACAGTTGTGCACCGCAACTCGATTGGCGACGTATGTGTGATCTTCGGCCACTTCGAGGTTGAACACCTCTACCTCGCCGCTCTCTTCGCTCTCTACCGATAGCACAGCGACATAGAAGTAATCATCATCGGCAAAGTAATCCTGTTTGACTTTCAGGTCGACCGGGTACTCGATGCCTAGCTCAGGAAACTCTTCGGCAAACCGGGCGCACTGTGATCCGCTGATTCGGACATGGTAGGACGTCGACCAGTTCTTTCGATCGTTGCTCGCGCTCTGGATCGAAGGCATGTAGCCGAGTCTCATGAAGACATCGGCGATTTGATGGGCGAGGTGGGGCGAAACCGTCTTGTATGCGATGCGGCGAGGATTCTTCAGACATCCGTCGCCGCGCAATGCGCCTATGAGAAGCTGCCGGAGGCATTCCCGCGTCTGGTTGAGAAGGAATTCAGGCATTCGCTTGTTGCGCGCGCCGCTAGGTATGAGCGACTCTAACAGCCGTGCGATGGCATGGTTGTTTACGCGCGCTTCGAGCGCATGCCGCCGCGTTTCATGTACGGTCGTCCCGCGATAGCCGAATATAGAATCTACGAGCCGGCACACATCTTCCGCGTATGCTTGCTCGTGAGCGCCGAACGCAAAACGCGCCTGCCGGTTATTTGGTTTTCCGACTATGTAACCTTCGGCCAGATAATAACCGATCAGGCGCATCAGACTTGAATCGAGCGGGACGAAGCGGTGCAGCCTGACTGGAGTCATGAAGCGTATGTAACCCTGGCGGTCGAGATACTCGTCAACCTTTGCGCCGAGGTCGTCCGCGACAAAGCGCTTGCCTGTTACAATGCTGCCGATCACTCGCGCGGTAGTGCCGAAGCGCTCCGCGAGGTGATGGTAGTTTTCCCGATTGAAATTGCGGCTCGGCTTATTGGCCCAGACCGAAAGTTCGTCCGCCTGGTAATGCGGCACTACTGTGGACATATCGAAGACGCGGGCTTCGACTGCAAACTTGCGTTTCGGAATCGCAAGCACGTCCTGCGGCTTCAGGCGGTCAGCCCTCACCCAGGTCAGACCGGCATTGTGCTTCTGAGTTGAGAAGAAGTATTTCGCGCCGTTCTTCCGGCGCAACCCTTCCGGAGCATCAAAAGTGATCGCCAGAAATTCATGGTTTGGCGTGACATGCAATCTGTCGGGACAGCCTCCTACGTTGAGGGCGATCATAGGGCCGTGATTAAGACGGCGGTATGTCCTGGTCACGGGTCGCGCGACGCCGCGATGTGTCACGACCATTTCCCCTACCTGCAGTTCGGCTATTGGCTTTACGCCGCTGTCGGCCATAAGTATCAGCGAGTCGCCCCGGAGACAGATGCTGCCAGGCCCCATGCCCGCCTTGACCGCGTCGACGCCTGCCGAGATCAAATCTTTTGTCGCTTCGGCTGTAGCGATATTTCCGGCGACGAGGTCAAGCTCGGGGAAGCGGCTCTTGATTCTTTTGACCGCATCTATGACGCCTTCGGTGTGGCCGTGCGCGGTGTCTATGACGAGCGCGTCGACTCGCGCGCGGACAAGCTCCTCGGCGCGCTCCATAAAGTCGCCCCCCGCGCCGACAGCCGCCGCCACGCGCAGCCGGCCCAGTCCGTCTTTAGCGGCCAGCGGGTACTTGATGGCCTTCTGAATATCTTTGACCGTGATGAGACCCTTCAGCCGGTAGTCATCATCTACGACCAGAAGCTTCTCAACGCGATGACGCTGGAGGATGGCCCTTGCTTCATTGAGCGTCGTGCCGACGGGCACGGTGATAAGGTTCTCTCTCGTCATCACCTCGCTGATGGGAAGGTCGAGCCGGGTCTCGAACCTCAGGTCGCGGTTGGTCAGTATGCCTACGAGGTGGCCGTTCTTTTCTACGATAGGAACCCCGGAGATACGATATCGGTCCATCACCTCGACCGCTTCCATTATGAGCCGGTCGGGGGTCATGGTAACCGGGTCGACGATCATCCCCGACTCGCTGCGCTTCACCTTGTCGACCTCGTCGCGCTGAGCCTCTATAGAGAGGTTCTTATGAATGACGCCGATCCCTCCCTGTTGCGCGATTGCGATAGCCAGGTGCGATTCGGTCACCGTATCCATCGCCGCCGACGAGATGGGAATATTAAGCGGAATATTGCGCGTGAATTTTGTATTCGTTTCTGCGTCGGTCGGAAGGACGCCGCTACGCGCGGGAACAATAGAGACATCGTCAAAGGTAAGGGCTTCGGGAATTTCACCAGCCAGCATCGTACTACCTCCAGGTGGCGCACAATATATCGATGCTGGCCCGGGTGGACCAGCTACGGATGGTAGCAAACGCGGATGACGGTTTGCAAGGCGCGGGCAGAAGCCAGAATCAGAAGTCAGAAGCCAGAAGCTCTCGCATCATAACTCGATAGAAGTGGGGTGAAAGAAATCAGAGTCTGTCTCAACCACCTTCTGGATTCTGACTTCTGACTTCTGGATTCTTATTTTTCTTTGACAAAGCGGCTCGACCGCATTGAAATCTCATCGTGGATTCAACTCAGGAGAAACCTCGAAGAAGGCGCCGGGCGGCGGACCGCGCCCGTGTCGATCAGTTGCGCCGCCGGGTCTATGACCCTTCCGACCTTTCGGCCTACAGCCTGCCGGATCGAGTGGTGATACGCGCCGCAGATATATTCTTTTATCTGCTTATACGCTTTATCTGCTCGACGCTCAGGTGGGAGGTGCGAGGAGGCGAGCATCTCGATTCGATATACGCGAGCGGCCACCGCGCTATATTCACCTTCTGGCACAACTGCATATTCAGCGCGACCTGGGCGTGGCGAAATCGCGGTATAGTCGTTATGTCGAGCGTGAGCCGCGACGCTGAGTATGTCGGGCGTTTTATCAAGCGACTCGGATACGGGACCGCGCGCGGGTCGGCCACGCGAGGCGGCGGGCGGGCGCTTGCCGAGATGGCCGAATGTCTCGATAACGGATTTGACGTGGGCTTCACAATAGACGGGCCGAGAGGACCTGCCTTTGTCGCCAAGCCCGGGGCCGTAACGCTTGCGCGCCATTCGGGCCAGGCGATACTCCCGTTTCACATAGCAGCGAGCAGATATTTCGAATTGCCGAGCTGGGACCGGCAACAGATACCCTGGCCGTTTGCGCGCGCGGTTATGGTGGTAGCCGAACCGATTTACGTGCCGCGTGAGGCCCGGAGCGAAGATGCGGCGGAGATACAGGCCAGCTTGCAAGAGACGCTCGACCGGGTGCGCCGGGAAGCCGAAGATGCAGCAAAAAGGTGAAAATAAGAGATGAGCCCACGTTTCGTTCAGACGTGACAGAATCCGCGCTTCGATCTCTTTATGAAGCTTACGAGATGATCTACCTGAGGGTCTTCGATCCCGGCCATCTCCGAGAGCGCGTCTTCGAGCCGCAGCCCGGAGCGGAGCAGCAGGCGATACGCCTTTTTGAGGTTTTGTATATCGCCAGCTTTGAACCCGGCCCTGCGCAGCCCGACAAGGTTCAGCCCGCAGGCTCGTCCGGGCATCCCGTCTGTAACGACAAACGGCAGGCAGTCCTGAACTATCTTTGAGTTTCCGCCTATCATGGCCAGACGCCCGATGCGGCAGAACTGGTGCACCACCACGCCGCCCGATATGAATGCCTGGTCTTCGATCTCGACGTGGCCTGCAAGCGCCACATTGTTGGCTATGATGACCCGGTCGCCGAGCAGGCAGTTGTGCGCCACATGCGAATAGGCCATGACGAAGCAATCCGACCCGACGATAGTCGACGACCCCGGCTCAGTCCCGCGATGTACGGTCACGCCTTCGCGCAGGCGATTGCCCGCGCCTATGCGGGCGTAGCTTTCGCACTCCTGAAATCCGAGGTCTTGAGGCTCGCCTCCAATCACCGCGCCTTCATAGACGATGTTCGACGGGCCGAGCGTGGTAAACCGCTTGATGACGGCCTGCGCGCGAATCTCGGATTTATCACCTATTCGGGTCTCCCGCTCGATGACGGCAAAGGGGCCGATGCTGACTTCAGCGCCAATACTCGCGCC
>DASTET010000890.1:0-4319 GCA_035709445.1 Blastocatellia bacterium
AAGTCGTCAAACCTCTCGTCATCCTGATTAGTAGCCAACTCTCTTGATAATTCCGGTTCGTACCCGGTTATAGATAGCTCAGGGAAAATGAGCATGTCTGCGCCGTTGGAAGCGGCCAGGTCTATTAATCTTTTGTGATTATCGATATTACCTTGAATGTCGCCTTTGACGGGCCTTGTCTGTGCTACGCAAATTTTCATACAGACTGTCCTTTCCAAGATCGCCGCTGCTTCTGAGGTCCTTCATCGTGTATGTGAATGTCGATCCGATTCAGAAGAATATTCAGAGCTGTCCCAGGCTGCTTTCTTATGAAAAACCAGGCCCAACGGGGATGGGTTCTGACAAGTTCGTAGAAATTGAACAATCCGCTTATATCAATACCTCTCATTATTATGGCACCTCCCTGCTAACTATAGGAGCTGTCAACTTCAAAATGCCAGGCCATTAGACGGCGAAGAAACACGCGCCTGCCAGTTCAATAAATGAGAACCACTGCCGTAGCGATGTTGAGGCCCCATTCGAGCGTCTGCGGGATGTGGCCTGACACGCAGCAAAGAATGTAGAATATCCCCTCGTTAGAAAAATATAGGTTCTTATGAACGCTTCTCAGTAGTTCGACGCTTATCGCAGACCAGTGAGGTGACGAGATGAACGGTTCGTTTCAGTTAATCGCTTTGCCGTCTGAGCAGTTCGTATCACTCTTCAGCCAGAGCGACGAGCAGTTGCAGGCAACAGGCGCTCGACGAATGATCGTCGATCAGAAGCCGGGGTTCCCCTGCCGGGTGAGCCTCGTCGATGCCGAAGTTGGCGAGACGGTCATCCTCCTTCCATTCACTCATCACGACGTCTCATCTCCTTATCGAGCATCCGGTCCAATCTACGTTCGAAGCGGAGCAAGGACGGCGAGCCCGGCTGTGGGCGAAATCCCGGTCATGTTCCGGCATCGCCTGCTTTCGATTCGCGCGTACGATGGAGCGGCCATGATGGTTGGGGCGGAGGTAGTGAAGGAAAGCGAGCTGGAGGAGGCCATCCGGCGTCTATTTGCCGATGAGAGCGTGAGCTATCTACACGTCCACAATGCTCAGCCGGGTTGTTACAACTGCTCCGTGGTGCGCGCATAAAATATGGTTAAGAGCGAGATGGTATTACCTGTAAGCAAGGAGTAATCGGCGATGAAACGTCTCTGGTTTATTCTCGGCATCCTGATAGCCGTCACGGCCCTCGTCATTGCCTACGCGACTATCGACAGTACGTGGGGCGCTCCGAACCCGGTCATTGCGCCGCAACAGCCGACTTTGGAGATTACCTACATAGCCAACGAAGGAGTGCTCATTTCGTCAGGCGATAAGCAGGTATTGATTGATGGATTGCATCGCGAGTATAAGCCTGATTATGCGTTTTTGCCGGTGGCGGAGCGTGAAAAGATCGAGAGCGCGAAATCGCCCTTCGACAAGATTGATCTTGTCCTCGTGTCGCACCTGCACCCGGATCATTTCCATCCCGAATCGGTCGGGCTCCATTTGAAGCACAACCCGAAAGCGACGCTGGTCTCTTCTCAGCAAGTGGTCGAGGAGGTCGAGAAGAATTTCAAAGACTATGAGGCGATCAAAACGCGGGTGACGGGCGCGACTCCGCCCTTAAAAGAGAGGGTCGCAATGAAGGTCGCCGGGATCGATTTTGAGATCCTGGGGCTCGGGCACGGCAGCGAACGTTTTCGCTGGATTCAAAACCTCGGACACATCATCAAGCTCGGCGGTAAGAAACTACTGCACGTTGGCGACGCGGACACGGCGGCGGAGAATTTCGAGAGATTCAATCTGGACGAAGAAGAGATCGACATTGCTTTCATCCCTTTCTGGTTCCTGCTTGAGGAAGACGGTCTGAGAGTCGTCAAAGAGCAGATCAAGCCAAAGCATATAATCGCCGTCCATATCTCACCTGCCGAGGCCGAGAAAACAGCCCGACAGATCAAGCAGGCTTTACCGGATGCTGTCGCCTTCACTGCCATGCTGGAAAAAAGACGCTACTAAACACGACGGGAAACATGGACTTGAAGGCCGTCAACCTTCTCTGTTATGAAGATGCTAAATAACTATTCTGCCGTCTTGTCGTATATATAGCCGGCGGTTGTTTGCACAAAATGCTTAGTGGGGGCTGGTATGAGAAGATCATCAATCTTGCTTGCGCTGACCTTGAGCATACTGTTCGCTTCATCTTCCGCAGGCGCGCAAACCGTGACAGACCATCCGCGTGTTAAGCAGGCCCTGAGCCTCCTGGAGGTCTGGCTAGAGGCTCAGCGCGCCTATCAACAAATCCCCGGCGTATCAGCCGGCGTCGTCTACGATCAAGAACTGTTGTGGAGCGGAGGATTCGGTCACGCCGACGTTGAGCGCAAGGTGCGCGCAACACCCGAAACCATCTACAGCATCTGCTCGATCTCAAAGCTCTTCACAAGTATAGGCGTTATGCAGTTGCGCGACGCGGGCAAGCTGCGGCTGGATGATCCGGTCGCCCGCCACATCCCATGGTTTAAGATCAAGCGCAGCGACCATCAGGGCCCTGAGGTCACTATCGAGGGATTGCTCACCCACTCGTCAGGACTGCCGCGCGAGGCCGACTTCCCCTACTGGACGGGGCCGGAATTCACCTTCCCCACGCGCGAGCAGATAATGGAGCGGATCGCGGGGCAGCAAACGCTCTATCCGGCAGAGAGATACTTTCAGTACTCGAACCTCGGGATCACGCTCGCCGGTGAGCTGATAACATTAGCGTCGGGCGACGACTACGAGTCATACGTCCGCAAGCGGATTCTTGACCCGCTGGGCCTGAAAAGCACCACCTCCGAGATGCCCGAGAAGGAGCGCGGTGGCAGGCTGGCGACCGGCTACAGCGCATTGCGGCGCGACGGGAAGCGAGTGCCGGTAACATTCTTTATGGCGCGAGGTATATCCGCGGCAGCAGGGTACGCCTCTACGGTTCAAGACCTGGCGCGCTTCGCATCCTGGCAATTTCGAGTGCTTGATCGCAAAGGGGGAGAGGATGTGCTCAAGTCGAACACGCTGCGGGAGATGCAGCGCGTGCACTGGGTGGACCCGGACCTTGAGACGATGTGGGGGCTCGGTTTTTCAGTGTGGAGAAGCGAGGGGAAAGCATTCACAGGCCACGGAGGGTCCTGCCCGGGCTTCCGCACACAGTTGCTGCTCAAGCCGGATGAAAAGCTGGCGACGATCATTATGGCAAATGCGCAGGGAGTCAACACGACCGAGTTCGCGCAGCGAGTCTACGAGATAGTGGCGCCCGCCGTAAAGGCGGCGGCCAAGCCCGGGACGAGTGAACCGAGCAAGCAGAAAGAAGAGCTTGCCAGATACGCCGGGACTTATGAATCGGGGTTCGCAGGAGAGATCGCAATAGTGGAATGGGAAGACGGACTGGCGGCGTTGTCGCTGCCGACGATGGACCCGGTGCGGGGGCTGATGAAGCTCAGGAAGGTGGGCGAGCACACGTTTCGCCGGATCAGGAAAGATGAGTCGCTCGGCGAGGCGCTGGTGTTTGAAATGGGAGCGGATGGCCGGGCAGCGAGGATTATCTGGCACAGCAATCAGTACAGGCGCGCGCAGTGACCTGAGTCGGCCCGCGATGTCGAGATCAGTTGCCGATCTATTTTTGGTCGTGCCGCGAATATCGCTTTCCGATCAGGCCGACTCCCATATGCCGAGCAGCCGCCGGATCGTCATAAACTGCCCCACGTGGTACGCATTATGATCGGCCACCAGCAACAGCTCGCGCAGATAGGTCTGTCCCGTCCCGTGCGGTATCCTGGCAAACAGGTCAAGATCGGGGTCCGCCGCAAGCTGCTTCAGGGCGTTCAGGTCATTACGAAAGCTGGCAATGCTCTCATCCCAGGCCTCTTCGGTCGGCGGCCCGACAGTCCTCGGCCAGTAATCTTCCATCTTCGGCTCTCTATAATCAGGGTTGCGGCAGAACTCAAGAATGTCGAGCTGGGCCAGCCGCATGTGTTCGAGGAGCTGCCATAGCGAGTGGGGAAGCCCCGGAGGCTGCACACCACGATGCTCAGTCGGAACGCCCTCAACCACCGCATCAAAACTCAGGTGCGCGTCCTGCCAGTCGAGAAGCTTCATCAAATGTGATCGGAGCTCATTAATCTGGTCCATCGTATAACTCCATTGTTCTGAGAGCGGTCTGATGTCTCAAACCCATATTCACCCGAGCGGTCTTGATCGATTTCCTCAAGTATCCAGCCCGAGGCTGCTTTAACGCCTATTCGGGTAGGCGTTAGATATTATGAGCAGATTGGAAAA
>DASTET010000891.1:0-2145 GCA_035709445.1 Blastocatellia bacterium
TGCGAATGATGGCCGAGATAGGCGAGAAAGCGGGCATAGGGAATTTCGTGGAGGTCAAGAAATCTAAGGTAGGCAAAGGGACCAAGGCGTCTCACCTGACTTACCTTGGGGACGCGACGCTCGGAGACCGGGTGAACATCGGCGCGGGAACCGTGACCTGCAATTACGATGGCGTGCGAAAGCACGAGACCATTATCGAAGACGATGTAAAGATAGGGAGCGATACGATGCTCGTCGCCCCGGTGCGCGTCGGGCGCGGGTCGGTCACCGGAGCAGGGACGGTCGTCACCAAAGATGTGCCCGCCGATTCGCTCGCCGTGGGCGTACCGGCGGTCGTGAAGAAGAAACTGAGATGATTCGGAGGGGATATTGAACCACAGATGAACACGGATAAACACAGATGAGATCATTATCCGTGTTCATCTGTGTTCATCTGTGGTTGCTTTCCTTCTCGTCAAAAGGGGTGCTGGTATATGTGCGGAATAGTAGGTTACGTAGGCGACAAGCAGGTTGTTGGAGTAATCCTCGACGGGCTCAAAAAGCTTGAGTATCGCGGGTACGATTCGGCAGGTATAGCCGTCGTCGATGAGAGCGGCACGCTCGCCATCCGTCGCGCGTCGGGCAAGCTTCGAAACCTGGAAGAGGCCGTCCGGCTCAAGCCGCTGGACGGCACTTATGGCGTGGGGCATACGCGCTGGGCCACGCACGGCCGTCCTACGGAAGAGAATGCCCATCCCCACCGCGACTGCACCGGCAGAATTGTGGTCGTGCATAACGGGATCATAGAGAACTTTCTCCAGCTCAAACAGCGGCTTCAAACCGAGGACCACACATTCGTGACCGAGACCGATACCGAGGTCATCGCTCACCTCATAGAGAAGTATCTGGCCGAAGGCGCGGAGAATCTCGAAGCGGCGGTCCTGCGCTCTGTGGCGGACCTCAGAGGCATCTACGCGCTCGCCATCATGAGATCGGACGAGCCGGAAAAGATAGTCGCCGTCCGCCAGGGCCCGCCCATAGTAATCGGCCTGGGTCAGAACGAATACTTCGTCGCATCCGATATACCGCCGGTGCTCTATCACACCCGCGACGTCTTCTTTTTAGGAGATGGCGAGATTGCCGTGCTGACCCGTGGCGGGGTGACGGTGACCGATTTTGAAGGCAACCTCGTCACGCCGAACGTGCAGCGCATAACCTGGGACCCGATCATGGCCGAAAAAGGCGGGTTCAAGCACTACATGCTCAAAGAGATTTACGAACAGCCGAGGGCCGTTCGCGACACGGTTATGGGGCGTGTCTCTGCCGCCACGGGCCGCGTCTATCTCGACGAGATGGAGATAAGCGAAGCCGAGTTTCGGCAGTTCACATCGATCAAGGCGATAGCATGTGGGACGAGCCTGCACGCGGCGATGGCCGGGAAGTACTGGCTCGAAGAGCTTGCGCGCATCCCCGTAGAGATCGATTACGCCTCGGAGTTCCGCTACCGCGATCCTATACTCGATGATAAGACGCTTGTGATCGCCATCTCGCAATCGGGCGAGACCGCCGATACGCTCGCCGCCGTGCGAGAGTCGCGCGAGAAGGGCGCAAAGATTCTCGCCATCTGTAACGTGCAGGGCTCGATGCTCACGCGCGAAGCTCACGGCACCATCCTCACGCACGCAGGCCCCGAGATCGGAGTGGCCTCGACGAAAGCCTTCACAAGCCAGATGACCGTGCTCTATCTCCTGGCCCTGTATCTCGCCCAGCAGCGGGGGCAGATGACAGATCAGCAATCGCTAGAGCACGTCCAGGCGCTCAACAGCCTGCCGGTCAAGATGGAGACGCTGCTCGGCTGCGACGACCAGGTCGACAGGCTCGCCCGCGAGTTTCATCGCGCGCAGGATTTTCTTTACCTCGGTAGAGGGATAAACTTTCCCATCGCGCTCGAAGGCGCGCTCAAGCTGAAAGAGATTTCTTATATACATGCCGAAGGCTACCCGGCGGGCGAGATGAAGCATGGCCCGAACGCTCTGATAGATGAAGACCTCCCGGTGGTAGTCGTCGCCACCTGCGACGAGAAGAACGAATCGTCGCGGCTGCGTTATGAGAAGACGCTTTCGAATATGGTCGAAGTGAAAGCGCGCGACGGGAAAGTCATAGCTG
>DASTET010000892.1:0-2158 GCA_035709445.1 Blastocatellia bacterium
TAAGCGCGATTAAAAACGCAAAGGGCGGCCCCGTCGAAGAGGGATCGGTAGGCGCGGGGACCGGGACCATCGCCTTCGGGTTCAAGGGCGGAATAGGCACATCGTCGAGAAAGCTCCCTTCGTCGCTCGGCGGGTACACCGTAGGCGTGCTCGTTCAGTCGAATTACGGCGGAGTGCTCACGATCAACGGCGCTCCCGCAGGGCGAGAGCTCGGCCGGTATTATTTGAAACAAGAGATCGAGCGCGGAGAAGGGAAGTCGAACGACGAAAACGCCGGTTCGAGTGAGGCTGCCGACGGGTCTATTATTATAGTCATAGCCACAGACGCGCCGGTCGACGCTCGCAATCTTCAACGCATGGCGGCGCGCTCTATGATGGGGCTTGCTCGCACCGGATCGTCAGCTTCTAACGGGAGCGGTGATTATGCCATATCGTTTTCGACCGCCTCGGATGTAAGGGTTCGCGCGGGCGAAACCGGCCCCCGGAGCCAGATTCGAGATATGAAGGTCCTTTCAAACAACGCGATGTCGCCGCTATTTCTAGCGGTGATCGAAGCGACCGAGGAGGCCATATACAACTCGCTGTTTCGCGCGACGACGATGAGCGGTCGGGGGCGAACGGTCGAGGCGCTCCCTGTTGACCGCACGATCGAGATACTGCGGAGATACGGAGCGATCAGCTCTGACAGGAAATGATCGTAACAACTCAGCCGCCTCCAGGCGGCTTGCCGAAGGCAGATAGGCCAGCCCCTTGTTCTAGCTGGCAGCCATAGAGGTAAAGCCTAAATGATAAGGACGCTAAAGCGCCCTCATCCGCGTGGCGCATTTGTGACCAGCGCTAAAAGCGCTGGCCGCGCGGCGCGAAGCGCATACTGCGCCATGATCTGCCCTTCGGGCAAGCCCGATGAATCGGGCTGAGTAGTTATAAATGATCGTTGTCAGGCTGCACGCTTCCTGGTTTTAGACCTGTGACGTATGACCGCCCAGACGGTCTGGGCCACGGCGTAGAGCAGGAACAGACTCAGAACCACCTTTGTAGTCGTTGTCCCAAGAAGTATGACAAGAAGCGTGGCTGCCAGCAGGGCGAATCCTATTATGGTCACGGCTATCAAAAAGGGCTGCCATTCGGAGCCTCGCCTGAGCCTGCCGCTTCTTATTGCGTCTCCAATCTCTTTGATGTGGGCTTTTGTCCGGTATCTCTTTACGGGCTTAGCCGTGATCCAGAGCAGTGTCAACCCGCAGCCGAGGAGCGAGCTTCCTATGACGGAGAGCATAGTAAAACCGTACCAGAGATGTGAAAAGAGGTTTATCCCTGCCTGCTGCGGTTCATCGGGAAGATAGAGGACCGGCAGCTTATCGCCGACCTTAAACTCCTGAGAGCTGTCGCCTTCGGGCGACTCGAACCGTACAATACTCCCTGTCTCGGTCCTGTATTCGATACGGTAGTGATAATACCTCGTAGTCCCTATCCTGGCCCTGCGCTGCCGAGGGACTATTGCGACTACGGTGCCTTCAGCCGAGACCGCGTCGCGTATGAAGGCGCGGGTGTTTGTAAAAGATGAGTATCCGAACGCCAGGAGGATTATTCCGATCACGGAGAACCCCGTGGCGAGAACCCTTATGACCATGCGAGTCTATATTAGTTCCGGCCGGGCGCGAGATCAAACATCATCCCGCTCGACTCCCGGCCCGACCGATGGTAAAACATTTTCTCTGCAAGTCTGCGCGCTCGTATCATTCTGTTTTTCGAACACGCTGAAAATCGTCGTCCAATCCGCTCATTGAGGAGTCGCCATGCGAGCAAGAGCTGTCCTCGCATTCATCTTTTTAGCCTTTGCTTCAATAACCTGTTACGGGCAGGGCATAATTGCGCCGCAAGCCGCCAGGCAAGAGACGCAGACCGGCAAAACAGTCTCGCTCCCCCCTGCCTTGCCCGTAACGGCCATAAAAATAGATGCGCGAATAGACGGCCAGGTGGCGAAGGTCAAAGTCGAACATCTATTTCGCAACGATACCGACCAGGAGCTTGAAGGGACTTATTACTTTCCGGTCCCGGAAGGCGCGACCCTTATCGAGTTTGCCGTCTATTACGGGGACGAGCGCCGCGTAGGCAAAGTAAAAGAGAAGGAGGAAGCCCGGTCTCTGTATGAAGGCGCTAC
>DASTET010000893.1:0-6940 GCA_035709445.1 Blastocatellia bacterium
TAGCTCGAATCGCGCTTTGCGAGCGAAGCCTTTATACGGTCCGCGATGAGCGCGGCGGTCCCCTCGCCCGAACAGTTGCGCGACTGAGGGGCGATCTGGCGAAATAGCCACGAGTCGCTCATCTCATCGGCGGCGAAGCGAAAGGCGCGCTCGCCAAACTTGGCAAGCTCCTGTCTGCCCCGCTCGCCTATCTCGCTGAGGCCCATCGACTTCAGCCTCTTCAGTTGTGTGACTGCTCTCTGCATAAGTCGCTTATATCGGGCTTCGATTCCCTTAGAAGCTCGTCATAGAGGTTTTCGACCGATTCAACCATTCGCTCGACGGCGAACCTGCTCGTGACAAACTCGCGACCTCGCTCGGCGATTGCCGAGATGATCTCTTCATGTTGAAGGGCGAAGCTTATACGCTCACCCAGTGCAAGCGCGTCGGCAGGTGGGACGAGATAGCCTGTCTCGCCGTCGATGATAAGCTCTCTGGTCCCGCCGACCGCCGTGGCCACCACAGGCACGCCCGCCGCCATCGCTTCCATAACTGCGTTCGGCAAACCCTCGTGCAGAGAGGCGAGCACTGCCAGATCGAATGAGGCGACGAGCTGGCCGGCGTCGCTCCGTTCTCCGAGCAGGTGAACGCGGTCGCTTATGCCGAAACGGGCGATGCGGTCTTCTATTTCATGTCGAAGCGGCCCGTCGCCGACGAGTATGAAGCGGGCATCCTGTATCTCGCGCGACACGCGAGCGGCGGCCTCCAAAAAAAAGGTATGGCCCTTGACCGGACGCATCCTGGCCACCATCCCTACAATCTTCGCTCGCGGGTCCAGCCCAAGCTCGCTACAGAGGTCGTCGTGTCTCTTTCGCCTCGCGGCGTGAGCTTCGACGGGAGTCGTCTCCTCGAACGAGCGCAGCCCGTTCCGGATGACGACTATCTTCTCTCTGCGCGCGGGCGCACCCTCGGCGATATAGGCGCGAATCGCTTCGGAGTTCACCACTATGCGGTGGGCGAGGCTGTGGATCAGGCGTGCCCCCCACCGGTGAACGCGGCGGTCCGAGAGCTTCAGGTGGCGCTGGCTTGCGATGACGGGGACCGAGGCGAGGCGGGCCGCAACCGCTCCGATCACGCCCGCGTAAAAGTCATGCGCGTGAAGGATGTCTATCCGCTCGTTTACCATCAAGGCGCGAAGCCTGTTGAGCTGCTTTAATGCGTTCCGGTTGTAGAAACTGGTCAGGGGGAATTCGGGAACGTGAGGGAATCGAGCGGCTATCTCCTGATAGAAGGGGCCGCCCCTGCGAATCACGGCGAGGCGCACATCGTAGCGGCTCGGGTCCAACCCTTTCAGCAGCTCGACGGCCTGCCGCTCCGTGCCGCCAATGTCGAGTCTTGTGATCAGGTGAAGCACCCGTGGCTTATGGCGCGCACCTGTCGCCGAATGGTCACTAACCGGCTCCGCTCGTACCAGGTGTTGCGCCATTTAGGCCCTCCGAATAGTCCCCGCTCAGCCGGTCTGGTGGTCGCTCATAACGGCCACCTCCTGTTTCGGCGGGTGGCTGTTGTTTTGCTCCCGCGAGATTGTGGCGAGCGGGTACAGAATGCCCAGCGCAGGCGCGAGGCTTCGGCCCATGGAATGGGCCTTGAGCGCGAGGCGGCTGACCTCAAGCACAGCGTCAGGCCAGTCTGGCTCCGGGCCGATCTCCGGGCCCGAAGGATGACCGGCATACGATTTCATTATCAGCTCGTGCAGGTCCCTTCGGTCCAGAAGATTGAATAACCTCTCCGGCGACACGCGCAGACCAATCGAAAGCCTCAAGGCCGTTTCGAGGCTCAGGTTGGTGATCATCGAGCTGAGTATCTTCGATAGCGATCCCTGATCGAACCCTGTCAGGCGACAGAATGTCGATTGCTTCATACCGAGCTCCGCGAGTCGTTCGCGCACAAAGACTGAAAGCCGCGTCTGTTCGACAGTCTGAATCTCTACCATGCTTCACCTTGATGTTGCCCGAATTCGTCGGAGACCAGGCCCGAAGCAAGCTTCCTACCTTCGTGGGCCTGTACCGAGGAGTACGTGGCGAAGTTCTTGATCTCAGAGTCTAGGAGATCAGTTAGGTTAAAGACATAGACACAATTCGGGCGCGAGTGCAGGCGCACATATACATGGGGCTTGCACCTCCCGATGCAAATTACCTCCCCGGCGCCGTACTTGGTATCGATTTCCTGGCCGACATTTAACATCTTAGCCTCTCATGCCACAGCCGCCCTGATCGAAGGAAGAGCCTTACGAGAAGAGACCACCTCATCGCGCGCCCCTCCCGAAAAGCGCTATACGGATCGTCTCAAAGACGATGATTGCGTCCAGCACAAACGATTGATTCTTTATGTAGTAGAGATCGTATTGCAGCCTTTCCGCAGCATCCTCAATCGAAGATGAACGGGAGAAGCGAATCTGGGCCCAGCCCGTCAGCCCCGGTCTCAGCAGGTGCCTCTGCGAGTAATATGGTGTCTCGCGTTCCAGGCGGCTGACGAAGCCGGGCCGCTCGGGGCGCGGCCCGATAAAGCTCATCTCATCTCTTAATATGTTTATGAGCTGAGGCAGCTCATCTAATCGCAGCCTTCGAATCAATCGTCCGACGCGAGTCGGGCGCGAGCGGCGCTCGCCCGCTTTCCCATCGATATGCATCGAGCGGAACTTTATTATCTCGAAGACCCTGTTATGCTGGCCGACGCGTTTCTGTTTGCAGAGGATGGGCCCTCGCGAGTCGAGCTTTATCGCTATGGCGACAAGCGCCATCAAAGGCAGCGAGAGCGCTAACACTATAAGCGCCGCCAGGTCCTCCACGGCCCTGCGCCCGTGTTTATACAATCGCGTGCGGCGGGTGTTGTTCGAGAAGACGAGCCGGCTCGGCCTGAGCATATCAATGCTGACCTTGCCGGTCAGCCTCTCGTAAAACGATGACGACTCCTCGATAGCGATCCCGTCTCGAAGCCTCATCTTGAGCAGCGGATTCAAAGGCAGATGTCCCCGCAGGTCGCTCATTGCCACAACGATGCGGTCGGCTTTGTGGACACGGACCAGCTCTTCGAGCTCGGACGCCAGCCCGAGCACGCACGGGTTTATCAGGCTCTGCCCTACGAGCTTCGGATCATCCCCGACAAACCCGATGATCTTGTAGCCCTCTTCGCTGCGATCAAGCACCTCGCGCGCAATCTCTACGGCGCTCTCTTCGGTCCCGAGTATGAGGACGCGCTCGGCAAGGCTCGGGTGGCCGAGCAGCCACATCACAAAGACACGCCAGCACGTCATCACCGTGAGCATCAGAAGCAGGCTGATCAAATAGACCCCGCGCCCAAGCATCATCTTCGGGGAGAGGTAGAAGATAACGGCCAGCGAGATCGCCGCGAGCCCTATTGCCTGGATGATGCGTATGAAGAGCGTGGCGCGCTGCCGGATCAGCCGCAGGTCATACAGGTCGAAGAGGTAAAACGATCCCTGCACGACCGCTATCGGATAGAGAAGCTTCAGCCAACCGCCTCGGCTTATAAGGATGTCGGTCGCATCCGACTGGAACCTCATATAGATTGCGGCGACTACGCACATGCATGTGAGCGAGATCTCAAAGAAGAGAAGACACAAGGTTCGCGAGAGTTTTTTTGAAGTAACCGGCATCTATCCACTTCTTCCTCTTCGTCTCACACGCTTCTCGATCACTCGGTACGGTTGAGAACCACGCCGAAGATGCTGTCTTCATCGAGCTGGGCGATGGCTTTGGCTATCTGCATCGAGCTTACCTTCCCCGACCGTATGACGAGCAGGACTGTATCCGTGAGCCGCGCAAGCAAGCCCGAATCGGCGCTGGTCGTGAGCGGCGGCGAATCGAAAAGCACGAAGTCGTAGTCGGGCTCGAGGGTCTCAAGCATCTCTGAAAGAGCAGGCGAGGCAAGCAGTTCAGCAGGGTTTTCAACTCGCTCGCGCGCAGGCAATACCACAAAGCCAAAGGGAAGTATCTTTATGGCGGACCCCCCCGGCGGCTTTCCTCCCAGGACCGCTTCCGCCAGTCCCGCCTCCGACTCGACGCCGAGCAGGCGCAGCACCGAAGGCCGGTGCAGGTCCGAATCGATGACAAGCACACGCTTCTTCGCCCGCGAAAGAGCGCACGCCAGGTTGAGAAGGACACAGGTGCGCCCCTCACGGTGTTCGGCTGACGCTACCAGCACGCGCTTGAGCGATCGTGCGGCAGCCCCGTTTATCAGCGAGATGGCCAGCTTGTTGTACTGCTCAAAAGCGCGCAGGTCCGACTCGTAGAAAGCGACCAGGTGGGGGTCTATTCGCGCGAGGTCAAGCGTCGCTTCGCGCGAAACCCGCGCCATCTGCGCGCGCGCTTCGGATGCCGAGACCATCTCTTGCTCTATCCGCTCAAGCTCGGATGCAGGGGGCGCGCTGAGCGAAAAATCGATGAAGTCGAATTGTTGCAGGCGTTCGTCCAGTTCCTCCTGAGCATGCTTGCCATCGCCGCCCGGCTCGAACGCCGAAAGCGCGCTCTGTCTCCGCTCCATCTCAGCTTTACTTAACGCTTCATATACTTTGCCCATCGAATAGCCTCTCGATTTAGAAGCCCCTGCGCATTGAAAGGCCCTGCTCGCAGTCGCAGAGCGCGCGGGAGTTTAAAGAGAACTCTGCGACTCAAACCTCTAATGCCGCAACTACAGCATAAGCAGGTTCAGTCTCCGGGTTTATCATGCTTATGCGGCAGGATGTTGACATCAAAGAGTAGCACATAGAGAAATCGGCATTGCCCAGCCTCAAGGATTATTCGTCCCACTTCTATTTAGAGTCTCAACCAAACAGCTTATGCAAAGAAATCTGTGTCCTTATAGAAATAACCCGACCTGCCGGGATGAATGGCCTGACGTAAAATGTGGATTTAGGTTACATGAAACATTGTCCGCCGATAACCTCTTAAGCCCCGGCTCGCAATACGAGCGGTCGCCGCCCGGCGCGACTCTACGGGAAGTCGGGCAGGGCCCTGCGCCGCTTTCAAAGATCGCCTCCGGACAGATATGGCTAAACCCGAATCAGTATTGTCAAATTTCCGCGGCCCTCTCACATCGGCTCTGGCCCTGAATCGCACGCGGCCGCATCGCGCGCCCCTGCCTTTGGACTTCTTGTTCGATCAGGTACAGGACTTGCTGATTGCAGCCCCGAAACTGATTATTGTTTCGCCCCTCAGCGAACACGGAATATCAAGGCCGAGGAAAGATTCGGCATAAAGACTGATGGAACCTGTCCGAGCAAGGCCGTGATGCGCAAGCCTATGCCCCTGTGACTCCAACCCGGAATTAACGAACAACAAGGGCGAAGGTGACGCATGAAAAGAAATCTGCTTCTCATCTGTCTTATCTCTGTCACTCTTACCTGCAGACCGGAAGAGATCATAAGCCGGGTTTTTCCGTCGCTGGCCAGCACCGCGCAGGCACAAGCCTGGGTCGAGCCGGAGCTTCCGCGCATTTATCTCGACACCACGTACCCGGCAGTAAGCGGACCCGCTATCACCGTAAGGCAGGGCGATAACCTGCAAGCGGCATTCAATGCGGCGCAGCCGGGAAGCGAGATAGTGCTGGAGGCGGGCGCGACCTTCACCGGCAATTTCACCCTCCCGGCGAAGACCGGGACGGGGTGGATCATAATACGCACGTCGAGAATGGCCGAGATGCCCGCCGCAGGGACTCGCATCGATCCGACCCTGCACGCGGCGCATATGCCCAGGGTCGTCACGAGCAACAGCATTGCCGCTGTGACGGCGCTTGCCGGGGCGCATCACTACCGATTCGTAGGCATTGAGTTTGCCGCGACCGGCAGGCTCAATTACAACGTCATAAGGCTCGGCGACTCGGACGAGACCAACGCCGACCGCCAGCCCACCGACATAATCATAGACCGCTGTTATATCCACGGGCACACGGCAGGCGATTTGCGTCGAGGCGTCACGCTCAACAGCCGCCGCACATCGATTATCGATTCGCACATTTCCGAAGTCCACCAGATAGGCGCTGATACGCAGGCAATAGGCGGGTGGAACGGCCCCGGTCCTTTCAAGATCGTCAATAATTATCTGGAAGCGGCAGGAGAGAATATTATGATCGGCGGCGCCGACCCGAAGATCGTCAATATGGTGCCGTCAGACATAGAGATTCGACACAATCACATAGCCAAGCCGCTCAGATGGAGATCGAGCATTATCGAGAAGCCGATAATCACAGCGGCGCTTGGCGCTTCAGGCGGAAGCCTTCAGCCCGGCGCGACCTGCTATTACAGAATCGTCGCGCGCGGGCGCATAGGCTACAGCGCAACCGCAAGCTCGGCGGCATCCGACGAAAAAGCGGTCACGCTCGCGGCAGGCCAGTCAAGCGTTCAGCTATCCTGGACCCCGTCCGAGCGCGCCACCTCTTACAGGGTATACCGCTCGACCGACCGGTCGAACTGGGTCTATTACGATGCTGCCGAGACGAGCTACACAGACACCGGCGCGTCGCCTTCGGGCGGCGCGAATACCGCTCCCTCGACGATAGGGACCAGATGGACCGTCAAGAACCTGTTCGAGCTAAAGAGCGGCCGCCGGGTCCTCGTTTCGGGCAACCTGTTCGAGAACTGCTGGAAGGACGCGCAGACCGGTTACGCCATCCTGATCAAGACAACAAACCCGGACGGCGGCGCGCTGTGGAACGTAACGGAGGACGTGACGTTCTCAAACAATCTTGTCAGGCACGCCGGGATAGGCATCTCTATCGTCGGGCGAGACTCCTCCGATAGCGTCGAGTTTACGCGCAGGGTCAAGGTCGAGCATAACCTCTTTGACGATATAAGCGCATCGAGATGGGGAGGCTCAGGGCACCCTATACAGTTGTTTGCCGGAAACACCCCCACGACAGGCACCCGGTGCATGCCCGCCAATGT
>DASTET010000894.1:0-3970 GCA_035709445.1 Blastocatellia bacterium
GTCTGCCCGCGCTGCGAGCACGAATTCGACGCGGGGGGAAATGGCCTGGGGGAAGCCTGACGGGCTATCCCCTCGATCAGCTCTACGAGGAGATGGCCTTCATCGCCTATCACTTCCACTGGTCGCACGAAGAGTTGATGAACGCGGAGCACGGCGCGCGGAGGCGGTGGTGTGAAGAGATATCGCGGATCAACCGGAAGCTGGGCGAAGAACCCGAAAACATTTTCGATATATAGAGCCGGGGGTGAGATATGAGACCGCCCGATCCCTACAGGGTCTTCCAGTTCATCGTCGAGATAAACGGCACGCAGGTCGGAGGCTTTTCGGAGGTGACCGGGTTGGAGGTAAGGACCGAGTTTGATGAGTACCGCGAAGGCGGAGTCAACGACTACGTCCACAAGATAGCGAAGGAGACCCGATACCCGAACCTGACGCTCAAGCGCGGAATCACGGACGCGACCGAGCTATGGGAGTGGCACCAGCAGGTGGTTGCCGGAGACATCCAGCGCAAGACGGTCTCGGTCGTGCTGCTCGATCTGCAAAGACCGGAGAAGTGGCGCTGGGTATTTCGCGACGCATACCCGGTGAAGTGGAACGGCACCGATCTCAACGCAACGGGCAACACCATAGCGGTCGAGAGCGTCGAGCTTGCCCATCATGGAATGACGAAGCTGTGACGGACCTGAGAATCACAAAGAGGGGATTGATCGAAAGCGAAGCGCGGTTCCGGGGCGTTGTAGCGGCGCTTCGGCCAAATCATTTCAGCGGCGCAATCGGGACAGGCCTGAGCGACTGGATAGAAAGTCGCTGGGGTCTTCCGCGCGGGCGTTTGATGACTCCTGTTAGAAAGAATCTTCTCAGAAAGAGAGCTGCTCGCCTGCCTCTTCGCAGTTCGCGAGGGCGAGCCTTTGCCCCCTCAAGCTACAGGTTATTCTCTACCCTGCGACTGTCGATAACCCTCCGGCCCCGTGTCTCTTCGTCTTTCACAAAGGACGCTACTCGTCCAGTTTGTGATAATCCCGCCTGGCCATGGGTCCGGTACGCATTTGATCGCGAACGGCTGTTTACGGACCGGTCTCTGCTGATGTCGCGGGCAACATCGCTTCTGCCGAGCGGGCGCAGCCTGAAAGTCATGACCCTGCTCTCTGGCAAAGAGGTCTCGCACGCTCCGGGGAGTATGGCCACGCAATTGACTGATCAGGTGAAGGCTCGCAACCTGCCGAACGCATTTCTGCCTCCTGTCATCATCAGGAGCCCGGGCGATACCGCGCGCCTTGCGCATCTCTTCAATGTCAGATCGCTCTCGCCCGTGTCTTTTCAGAGCGTGTTCAACAGTCGCATCAATCCCCGCGCGGAGATGATCGTCTCTCTTCGCTCCACTCAACATTCGAGTCATAGAGCGTGGCGCACGTTGATGCTAAAAGAGACCGCGAGCGCCCCGCTTGCGATCGAGCTCGCCGGGCAAAGTCAATGGCGGTCTGTGCCGCTCACGACTCTGGGATCGGGGTCCGGGCAGCCGTCCGCGAGAGCCGAATTTACTACGCTTCATCTCACCTTTCTTGCGCCGAAGACGGCAAACACGGAAGCGCCTGCGCAGAGAAGCTCGCGCTTCGGCCCCGCGCCGCCTCTTTTTTACGCGAGGCGGGACGCGGGACCGGCCCGAGCGCTGGCAAGCGCGCTTCATGATTTCAAGAAGTCTTTAAGCGAGATCAAGGCGACGCCGCCGGCGCAGTTGCCACAGGTCGATCAGTTAACGCGCCAGGTCTATGACCAGTTGAAGAGAGAGCTTCGAATCGAAAAGGAGCGGCGAGGGCTTTAAGCGATGGCGATAAGGGACCTGAAGATTGCCTATATCCGCCCGATCAACGGGCGGTTCAAGAACCAGAGGATCGAAGTGCTGTTCAACCCGGCAGAGTATTCGATAGAGAAAGGGAACACGTTTCAGAGCACTTCGCTTCCGGGACTTGCGACTCCCGTCACACAGTTTGTTACTGGAAACGCAGACACGCTGACAATGGAGCTGTACTTTGACACGTACGCGAAATCATCCCGTCACGGGAGTGTGACTCAAAAGGAAGACGTAAGGAACTATACGCGGAAGATAGCTTCACTCCTGGATATCGATCCGGAGCTGCACGCGCCGCCCATATGCGAGTTCACCTGGGGGCCGCCGCTCGGCACGCCCGAGGGGATACAGTTTACCGGCATAATCGAGAAGGTATCGCAGAAGTTCACATTCTTTCTCGACGACGGAACCCCGGTTCGAGCTACGCTCAGCGTCACATTCAAAGAGTACAAGACCATCCAGCAGCAGCTCGCGGAGATAGGGCGGCAGTCGGCTGACCGGACGAAGCTCGTGGAATTCAAAGAAGGCGATGCTCTCTGGCTCTACGCGAGCGCCGAGTACGGCGATCCGGGGCAGTGGAGGGTCATCGCGGACAACAACCGGATCGAGAACCCGAGAATCATCGAGCCCGGCACGGTGCTGGAGCTGCCGCCACTGTCATGACAACGACGATCACACAGCTCGAAGAGAAACACCGGAACTTCTATGCCCCGGCGTTTCGAATCCTTGTCAACGGTAAGGACCTGCTTTCGGAGATGTTCATGGAGATCGCTTCGGTTCAGGTAGACAACACGCTCAAGGGCGCGGACCGTTTTTCGTTCACGGTCAACAGCACGTTCAATTTTCAAACAAGAGAGTTCGAGCACCTCACCGACCTGTTTGCGTTCGGCAGCCCCGTCGTCATCTCGATGGGGTATCAGGACGTGAGGTCCCTGGCGCTGATGCACCGTGGGATGGTGACCGCCGTGCAGACGAGCTTTCCGGCGAGCGGCCTTCCGCAGATTAACGTGAGCGGTTACGACCTCACCTATTGCATGACTAAGGGGAAGAAGTCGCGCAACTGGGAGAAGAAAAAAGACAGCGATATCGTGGCGCAGATCGCCCGCGAGTACGGGCTGAATCCCGTCACCGAAGACACGCGCGTCGAGCACCCGAAGATAGAGCAGAGCCAGGAGAGCGACTTTCAATTTCTCGAAAAACTCGCCGAGAGGAACGGGTACGAGCTTTATGCGTTCGACCGCGACCTCTTCTTCCGCCCGCCCTCGAACGATGAGACGGCTGTGATAGCGCTCGAATGGGGCAAGGGGCTTGTCAGTTTCTCCCCGGAGATCAACATCTCGGAGCAGATCAGCAAGGTCGAGGTCCGAGGATGGGACGTGAATACGAAGAAGGAGATCGTAGGCACAGCCGGGCAGGGCGATGAGCCGGGCCGCGACTCCAATCGGAGAAGCGGAGCCGAGATCGTCAAATCGATCTGCAAAGACGCGGGCGAGCTGAAAGTGCGAATCCCGGTCTACTCGAAGCAGGAGGCCGAGCGGCGGGCCGAGGCGATCCTGAAGAAACGATCAGAGCTGTTTGTGCAGGGGAGCGGCGAATCCATCGGGCTGCCCGAAATTCTCGCGGACAAGAACATCGAGCTGAAGGGACTGGGCAAGCTCTTCAGCAAATCCTATTACGTCGAACAGAGCACTCACACGATCAGCACTTCAGGCTATAAGACCACCTTTAAGGTCAAGGACACGACGATATGAGCTTATTGGATCTTCTACAGGACGAAGAGAGGCAAGAGAACGGGCGGGTTGAGGGGGTAGCCATCGGCCTGGTCACGAATAACAAGGACGATCAGGGGCTGGGCCGGGTCAAGGTGAAGTACCCGTGGCGGGAGGACTCGCAGGAAAGCTACTGGGCGCGCCCGGCTGTGCTCGCGGCAGGCAATGACAGGGGCACGCTCTGGCTGCCGGAGATCGGCGATGAGGTCCTGCTCGCGTTCGATAAAGGCGACATTCAGCATCCTTACGTGATAGGAGCGCTCTGGAATGGAAAGGACAAACCGCCGGAACCAAACGCCGACGGCGAAAACAATACGAAGAAGATTCGCTCGCGCAGCGGCCATCAGATAACGCT
>DASTET010000895.1:0-2913 GCA_035709445.1 Blastocatellia bacterium
TAACAGCTTGTGGTCTGACGTCCACGGCTCAATTACACGCAAATCTTAACACGTCCGCTCGCCCGGCATAAAGCTTGGCGACGAGCGGCCAGACGTTTCGTGAGAGACGTCGAGACGACCATCAGCTACTGTCTGACCTGGGCCCGCGCGCGCTCCTGGCCGGGGGCGGCTGCCTGTGCGCTGGCCGTCGCGCTCTGGTCCGGTTTCAGCTCGCTTTCGGAGCCGGACTTTGCCATCAGTTCAGGCAGGACAGGTCGTCCGAGCTTCTTCGTATAGTACTCGCCGAATATCATCTTCGCCTTGGGCGCGGAAGCCTTGCCGCCGAACCCGCCGTTTTCAGTAAGGACGACGACGGCGATCTCGGGCTCTTCACCCGTGTGGAGCGGCGCAAAGCTTACGAACCAGGCGTGGTCCCTATGCTCTTTCGTTCGGACCTTCTCCTTCGCTATCACCTGCGCGGTGCCTGTCTTCCCGCCCACGTTCAGCTCGCGCGGGAAGAGCCCGCCCGCCGTGCCTCCTTCGTTAACAACGCCCCACGCGCCGTAGGTGAGAATATCGACCGTCGTCTGAGAAAGCTTCAGGACGGCCTCTTTCTTATCCTCGAAGGCACTGACCTCCTGAGTCATCGGGTCTCTCGATTCCTTGAAGACGTGAGGCGTAAAGTACTTGCCGCCCATCATTATGCCCGACGTCGCTCTGAGCAATTGCAGCGGAGTTATCGCAACCGACCCCTGTCCTATCGAAGCAAGCACGGTGTCGAAGTCTTTCCACTGCGGGTCGCGCGGGTTTACGCGCTTCTTCCACTCGCGGTCCGGGATTATCCCTCGAATCTCGCTTGGCAGATCGACTCCCGTAGGCGGGCCTGCGCCGAATTTCAAGACCCAGTCGTGGATCATATCTACGCCCATCTTCAACCCGAGCCTGTAGTAATACCCGTCGCAGGAGCGAACGATGGCTGCGTGAATATCGGGCGCGCCGTGGTTGCCCATGCAGCGGACGAACCTGTTGCCCATAGAGATGCCGCCGCCGCAGACGAGCCTCGAATCCTTCGGCGTGATGACCCCTTCTTCGAGCGCGGCTGTAGCCATCAGGAGCTTCCATGTGGAGCCGGTCGGATACCTCCCTTGAATCGCGTTATTCCAGAGCGGGTGACTGGGATCGTTCATAAGGGCACGAATCTCGGCGCGAGTCTCGCCGCGAGAGATGACATTGGTGGCGAATATATTCGGGTCGAAGGCGGGCCGCGACACCATAGCCAGTATCTCGCCGTTGCGCGGGTCCATAGCTATCGCCACACCGGTATCGCCCGCCTTATCGAACTGCTCTTCGGCTACCCGCTGAAGATCGATATCGAGCGTCGTTATCAGGTCCATGCCCTTTATGGGCGGGATCTCTTCTAGCTCTTTAATAGGCCTTCCCCGGCTGTCTACAATGATGCGCCTCATTCCGTTCTTGCCGCGAAGCAAGCGGTCGTAGACGGCCTCGATGCCTCCCTGCCCTATGATATCGCCGGACTTGTACCCGGCTTCGATGTAGGGCTTTCTCTCAAGCTGGCGCGGACTGATCTCGCCTATATACCCGAGCACGTGGGCGGCCAGTTGACCGTAGCGGTATTGCCGCTGAGGTTGAATCTCAAGCGAGATTTCGGGGTGCTCGAACTCGTGCGCCGAGACCCACGCCCGGTCGG
The DNA here is from genome assembly GCA_035709445.1 of Blastocatellia bacterium. Classification (GTDB taxonomy): domain Bacteria; phylum Acidobacteriota; class Blastocatellia; order UBA7656; family UBA7656; genus DASTET01. Next base: position 1,688 of record DASTET010000895.1, read on the forward strand.
CAGGCTCCGCTCTCTGTTTGACGAGAATCGGGAGCGACTTCGGGCGAGTATGATCATTAAGCTGCGTTATCAACTGTTCGCGGTCGACGCCGAGGTTTTCGACCAGCGCCCGGATCGTCTCATCGATATTCGTCACATACTCAGGGCTGAGCGTTATGTTGAAGGCCGGAGTGTTATCGACGAGCAGCTTCCCGTTGCGGTCATAGATAGCCCCGCGCGGGGCGAGTATGGGGATCTCGCGGATGCGGTTGTTCTCGGCCCTCTGGCTGAAGTCCTCGTGACGGGTCACCTGAAGGACGTAGAACCGTGTCCCCAGCACGACGAATATCACAAGGACGAGCCATTGAACGACGTAGAGGCGAAGCTCGAAATCGAATGTAGCGTCTTTAGGGTTCTTTTTACTCATAGAACCTCTTTCTTATCGCCATACGCCGGGTCGCTTCCTGCTCCTGAAAGACCCGGTTGAGCACGATAAAGACAAATATCGCGGTTACCGTATCCCCAAGCGCCTTCCACCCGAGGGTCCTGCCGAACTCGGCCCAGGTAGAGGTGCGGGGCAGGTCCTGCTCCAGCATAAAGTGCAGCCCCACATACAACAGAGTGTTCGTCGCCGAAGCGACCGCCACCACGGCGAGCCTGGCGAGCGGGTTTTCGAGCGGAAACTTTATGCTCGCCATAGCTACTAGATAGCCTATCAGGGTCTTTGAAAATCCGCCAACACCAAGTATACCGCCCGCGATGATATCGCCGCCGAGCCCTGCCGCAAGCCCCGTCAGCATTCCCTGGAAAGGCTCTCGCTGAAGGCTTAAAAAGACTGTGACCAGCAGCGGCAGATCGATGAACTTGAAGAACGGCAGGTATTTCGGGAGCACCATCTGTAGCAAGAGCGCAATGAAAATTGTCAGGGCAATCTTTAAAGTGTGCACTCTTCACGTTACCTCGGAAGAAGCATGGCGGTCCGCCGCAAGAAGGGGGCGCAGCGACGAGGGGGCCTCTACCTGGCTGTTTCTTCCACCTTCAGTTCTCTCTGCTCTACAAGCAAGACCAGGACGTGTTCGACGCGATCCACACTTGCCGAGGGGCTTATGATTATCTTATGCCAGGGGGCGTTCGGGTTACTCTCTATGCGCTCGACCGTGCCGATCATCAGTCCCTTGGGATAAATCCGGTCGAGGCCCGTCGTCACGACAGGCTCGCCGACATCGACTGCCTGACTCGAAGGTATG
>DASTET010000896.1:0-4503 GCA_035709445.1 Blastocatellia bacterium
AAACCGACGCTTCCGCTTCAGGTACACGCAGCTTTGATTAACACAGTAGACCCCGATTATAGAGTGTTGTTTATGCTCATGTCGGTAGCTGGACTTAGGATTGGTGTAGCAAGCCTGGGCTATGATCTCACGAAAGATTCAATCGGCGTTCAAAATGCTTTAGGGCATGCCGATGAGATCATTACGAAAAACATCTACATTCACATCAGCCAGGAGCAGGCCAGCAGCGTTATAGAGGCGGTGGCAAATAGAATCCTGGGCGAGAACAGCGATTTGCTTGCTCAAGAGAGTCAGAGCGTGAACTAAAATGTTTTATGACCTGACTATGACCTGTTTTTGGTGTAAGATGTTTGTTTGGCGAACTTAGATTTTATATAGTTAGAGTCGCCATCTAAGCAACTTACCCGCAATAGTTGCAAGAATCGCTCGGCTTTTATGACTAAAAAGGACCTGATCTTCGCCGCAATCGCCATTTCCGTTATAGGAGTTTTTATTTTTCTATCACTCATCGGGCGCAAGCCGACCCCTGTAACAGCGCGGGCCGAGCACGCAGGCATCACAAAGGACACGCCGCGCGAGACCTGCTGGGGGTGTCATACTCCTGAGTCGCCCGTATGGCTGCGCCATCCCAAAAAAGGCAAGCCTCCCGACCAGACGACGCCCTGCTCTGCCTGCCATAAATTCCCGGACAGCCCGGCGGTCGCACTCATCGTTTCAGCGAAGACAAGAGAAGGAGTTTTATTATGGCTAAACCGGCAGCAAGAGTGAAATCCTCCGAATACCGCAACTACATCGCAGGAGAATGGGTACCGCCGTCATCAAACAGCTACATCGAGAACCACAACCCCGCAGACAACCGGGACCTTGTGGGGCGATTCCCTGCATCGAGCGCAGAGGATGTCGACCGCGCAGTCCAGGCGGCGACCGAAGCGTTTAAGAATTGGCGCCGTGTGCCCGCACCTCGCCGCGCGGAGATACTCTTCAAGGCGGGCGAGATATTGATTCGTCGCAAAGAAGAGTTCGCCCGCGACATGACGCGCGAGATGGGAAAGGTCCTCAAAGAGGCTCGCGGCGATGTTCAGGAAGCGATAGATATGACCTACTTCATCGCGGGCGAAGGCCGCCGACTGCACGGCTTTACGACAAAAGCGGAGCTTCCTAACAAGTACGCGATGTGCTCGCGAGAGCCCATAGGAGTTTGCGGGCTTATCACGCCCTGGAATTTTCCGATGGCCATCCCGTCCTGGAAGATCATGCCCGCGCTCATCTGCGGGAACACCGTCGTCATAAAGCCCGCCGAAGACACCCCGCTCTCTACCTACAACCTCGTCGAAGCTTGCGAGGAAGCGGGCGTGCCTGCGGGCGTGCTCAACATCGTATCGGGCTACGGCGAGCAGGCGGGCGCGGCCCTCGTAGATCATCCCGGAGTGCGGTTGATCTCTTTTACGGGCTCGACCGATGTTGGCCGGGTAGTAGGGCAGGCGGCAGCCGCAAAAGACAAGATCTGCTCGCTTGAGATGGGCGGCAAGAACGTCGTGATGATAATGGAAGACGCCGACCTCGACCTGGCCGTCGAAGGGGTGCTGTGGGGCGCGTTCGGTACAAGCGGCCAGAGATGCACGGCGGCCTCCCGCGTCGTCGTGCACAAGAAAGTGGCAAAGAAGTTCATATCCCGGCTCGTCGATGGCGCGCGCTCTCTCAAGCTCGGAAACGGGGCGAACGACAAGACAGACGTCGGGCCGGTGATCAACCAGGACGCCGTCGATAAGATTCTCGGCTATATCGAGATCGGCCAGCGCGAAGACCGCGCCCGGCTTCAATGCGGCGGTCGCCGCGCCGAGCGCGGGGATTTGAAGTACGGCTACTTTATCGAGCCCGCCGTATTCACAGGCGTCTCACCGGATATGCGAATAGCGCAGGAAGAGATATTCGGTCCCGTCGTCTCTGTAATAGAGTGCCGCGACCTCGACCATGCCATAGAGATAGCCAACGGCGTGCGGTATGGTCTTTCGGCATCGATCTACACCCGCGACACAAACCGCGCCTTCCGCGCAATGGAGGAGGTCAATACAGGCATATTCTATGTGAATGCTTCGACCATCGGCGCGGAGGTCCATCTGCCGTTCGGCGGGACGAAGGCCACGGGCAACGGCCACCGCGAGGGCGGCACTCAGGTGCTAGACATCTTCTCCGAGTGGAAGGCCGTTTATGTAGATTATTCCGGCAAGCTCCAGCGCGCGCAGATCGATATGATCGAAGGAATCGGATAAAAACAGAAGGCAGGAGTCAGAAGTCGGAAGCCAGAATATTTGATCGAGAGTTCTGATGATAATCAAAGAAGGGAGTCCGGACTCACTCTTCCGGCTCCTGGCTTCTGACTCCTGACTTCCGAGAGGAAAATATGATAGTTGGACTGCCCAGGGAAGTAAAAGACAACGAGTACAGGGTGGGGCTTGTGCCCGCAGGGGTCAAGGCGCTCACGAACGCGGGGCACAAAGTGATAGTTCAGGCGGCGGCCGGCGAAGGGTCGGGGATAACCGACGAGGAGTACATCGCCGCAGGCGGCGAGATCCTGGACTCCGCCGAAGAGGTCTGGTCGCGCGCCGATATGATCGTCAAGGTGAAAGAGCCTGTCGCTTCCGAATATCCTCGCCTTCGCGAAGGGCTCGTGCTCTACACCTACCTTCACCTTGCGCCGGCCCGCGAGCTTACGCGCGCCTTGTTGGAGAGCGGGGTCACGGGCATCGCCTACGAGACGATAACCAACGATCAGGGGCATCTGCCGCTTCTCACGCCGATGAGCGAGGTGGCCGGTCGAATGTCCATACAGGTCGGCGCTACTTACCTGGAGAAGATAAACGGCGGGCGTGGCGTCCTGCTCGGCGGGGTGCCCGGCGTGGCCCCTGCGCGCGTGACGATAATCGGCGGCGGCGTCGTCGGGACGAATGCCTGCAAGATGGCCGTAGGGCTCGGCGCGGCGGTCGTGATGATCGACAAAGACCTTGAGAGATTGCGCTATCTCGACGACATATTCGGCAGCCGCATACGGACTCTGGCGTCGAACCCGTACACGATAGCCGAATCGGTAGCCTCATCCGACCTCGTCGTGGGCGCCGTCCTTGTGCCCGGCGCGGCTGCGCCGAAGCTCGTCACCCGCGAGATGCTGCGCGATATGCCGCGAGGGGCCGTTATCGTCGATGTCGCCGTAGATCAGGGCGGCTGCATAGAGACGACAAAGCCGACGACTCACAGCCAGCCGACTTATTATGTCGAGAACGTGCTCCACTACGGGGTGACGAACATGCCCGGCGCAGTGCCTCGTACTTCTACCTTCGCGCTCACGAACGCGACGCTGCCTCTCGCGCTGAAGATCGCAAACCAGGGAGTGATCGAGGCCATAAGAAACGACCGCCATCTGAGAGAGGGCGTCAATACCTACAGGGGCAAGATCACCTATCGCGCGGTCGCCCAGGACCAGGGGTTGGAATACGCTGCTATCGATGATCTGATTTAGAAGCCAGAAGTTAGAAGCCAGAAGCCAGAATGGAAGAATAGTATTTTGCTAGAAGTCTGCTGACCTCTTCTAGTTCAATCGTTAGCCTCTTGGTATCTCCATATCCCAGATCCATTGAGAGAATCAAATAGTATCGACACTCTTCCAGAGATCCCTGCGCTATATTCATAAATCGAGCTTTGTCGCTCTTACCCTTTTTACCAAAACCTTCTGCGATGTTGGCCGGGACAGAGACAGCAGCTCGCCTTAGCTGTGAATCTGTATGTCTCTTTCTTAGGGAAGCATTCGGTCAAACGATAAACATACAGAACGAACTTGTGCGCTTTCTGCCAGACGATCAAATCCTGAAAAGTTTTAGCTGGAGATCTGCTCACACCCGAAAAGACCAGAATTCCTCGGAAAATTGCGTAACCTTCTGGCTTCTGGCTTCTGGCTTCCGGCTTCTGGCTTCTGTTAAACTTCCTGGCTTATGTACACGGAGTTATTCGAGACCATTTACCCGATCAACACGCCGAAAAGAGATAAGGGCGTGCTAGTGACGGCAGCCGACCCGTTTGCGCTCGGCTCAGAGATAGGCATAGAGGCGGGCGACCGCATAATGAAAGTGAACGGGCACGAGCTGCGCGACTTTCTCGATTTCCAGTTCTACACCGGAAGCGAAGACTTTGTGCGGCTCGACATTGTGAAGAGATCGGGCGAGACGGTCGAAGCCGAGGTTGAAATAGGCGAAGGCGAGATCTGGGGGCTCGATTTCGAGTACTTCTCTCCGCGCCAGTGCGCCAACGATTGCATATTCTGCTTCTGCAACCAGAACCCCAAAGGATCGCGCGAGTCGCTCTTTTTCAAAGATGAGGACGTAAGACTGTCGTTCCTGCACGGCAACTACACGACTATGTCTTCGATATCGAAGATGGAGCTTGATCGAATAATTCAGCAGCGGCTCTCCCCGCAGTACGTCTCTGTGCACGCGACGGACCCGGAAGTGCGCC
>DASTET010000897.1:0-11004 GCA_035709445.1 Blastocatellia bacterium
CGCCTTCCGACCGGGGAAGAGACCATCCGGCGGCGCGGCTTGTCGAAGAGCCGGACGCGAACTTTAAAGCCTGGGAGCTTATGCCTCCGATAACAATCTCCGAGGTCATCACGGAGATCAAGCCCGGCGCAACCGTCATACTTGAGGCTCGAAGCACTCTTCAAAAGAATCGGGTGGTCCCTCTGCTTGTAGAGGAGCGATACGGGCGCGGCAGGACGATTGCCTTGATGGCAAACGACACCTGGCGCTGGCGCATGATGCTCGAATCGAAGAACAAATCATTTCAGACCTTCTGGAAGAACCTGCTCCGCTACACGGTCGAGCAGGTCCGTCATGCAGTAGAGGCCGCGCCCGACCGGAGTTTTTACGCGCGAGGCGAGCCGGCCCGCATACGTGTCGAGGTGGCCGACGAAAAGTATATGAATGTCGGCGACGCGCAGCTCACTGCCCGCCTCACGAGCCCATCCGGTCAGGTAACCGAGGTCCCCATGAAACAGACGCTCGATGGCGGATTCGAAGGTTATGAGGCGACGGTCGTGCCCGATGAGGACGGGCTTTACAAGTTTGAAGTGAACGCGCGCCGTCCCTCGCAGCAAGGCTCGACGCTCGGGACTGCAAGAGCGAGCTTCGTGGCGGGGCCGCTCAATCACGAGGCCTACGGCGCGGCGCAGAACCGCGAGCTGCTCAGGCGCATTGCGGCCGACACCGGCGGTCAGTATTACACCGCGGGCGAGGCCGCCAACCTGATTGAGGATCTGACCCACACCGAAGGGCCAAGCTCGATTCGCGTCTCATACGACCTCTGGGACATGCCTTTTAACTTCCTGCTGGTCGTCTCTCTGGCTGCCAGCGAGTGGTTCATTCGCAAACGCAAAGGTCTGGCATAAGACCGTTCAGGTGATAGGATGCGATTTACAAGACCAGGAGTATCGCTTATTGCCATCTGCTCTCTGTTCTGCTCGTGTGGCGTAAGCGCGCAGCGGCAGGGCGTGCCTCAGCATCAGACTACAAACACCTCGCAATCGAAGGAGCCCCAGGCGAAGGAGTCGCCCGCTACAGCCCCGACTCGCGCAGCAATCGATCCTAATAAGTTCGCTATCATCATAGCCGGCGCAGGCGGCGAGCCTGCCTATACTAAGAAGTTCACCGCGCAGGCGGAAGAGCTTTACTCCGCGCTTACAAACCGGCTCGGTTTCGATGAGAAGAAGGTCTTCCTATTGATGGAGCACGGGGCAGGAGGCCCTGAAAATGGCGGGCGCGAGAATGTCGCCCGCGCGACGTCGGACGAGACCCGGAAAGCATTCGAGGCCGTTAAGAGATCAGCCTCGGTCGAGAGCTTTATTCTCGTGACCCTCATCGGCCACGGGTCGTTCGATAACCAGCAGGCGAAGTTCAACCTGCTGGGACCGGACCTGACGGCGAAGGATTATGCAACGCTTCTCTCATCGCTTCCGTCGCGCAACGTGGTATTCATCAACTGCGCAAGCTCGTCGGGCGAGTTCGTCAAGCCGCTTTCGGGCGCGAACCGCATAGTCATCACCGCGACCCGCAGCGGCAACGAGCAGAACGCGACCGTCTTTTGCGAGCACTTCATCGCGGGGCTCTCCGACGGCGCGGCTGATACAGATAAAAACGGGCGGCTTTCGGTCTTTGAAGCGTTTAATTACGCGACCAGAATGACGGCGGACTGGTATAAGCAGAAAGACAGGCTGGCCACCGAGCACGCGCTGCTGGACGATAACGGCGACGGCGTCGGGCACGAAGAGGCGAAAGAGGGGGACGGCGCCATAGCAAAGACCACCTACCTCGATTCGAAGACCGTAGAGCAGGCCGGGGCCGACGCCGCGATTGCGCGACTGCTCGAAGAGCGACAGCGCATCGAGCAGGAGATCGAAAAGCTGAAGTCGCGCAAGGACCAGATGAAGCAGGAAGAGTACGAAGAGCAGCTTGAGCGCCTTCTCGTCGATCTTGCAAAAGTCAGCCAGGAGATCAAATCGCGTCAGAAGAAATAGCCTTTGAGACCATTTTTATGAAACGTGTAGGACTCATCCTTATAATCTGCTTCCTCGGCTGCTCGATAAATTCCGGCGCGGCGCAGGAGCCAACTGTCGCGCGCGGGCAGACCATGCTGAAGCACGGCGCTTACCGCGAAGCGATTGCCACCTTTAACGCGCTGCTTCAGAAGAACCCGAAAGACGCGGACGCGCAGCAGGGGCTCGTCCGCGCTCTCTATGAAACGGGCGAATACTTTGAAGCCGAGAAGAAGGCGAAGGATTTTCTGAAAGACTCTTCGTCCGCGTCGCCGCTTCAAGTTGTTCTGGCCGACGTTATGATGGCGACGGGCCGGTACGCGGAAGCAACGTCGGAGTTCGACCGCGCGCGAAAAGCGGCGAAAGAGGGGCTCATTCTGCGCGCAAGCCTCGGCACGGCGCGCGCGCTGCTGGCCCAGGGAAAGGAAGAGGAGGCCCGTACGGTCCTTCAGGAATTCATCAGCTACTACAACCAGAATGACCCGGACACGGCTGAAGAGCTTACACTGATCGCGCGGGCGCTCGTCCACCTCGAAAAATACAAGGACGCGAACGATCTGTTCATCGATGCGCGCGAGGCCGACCCATCATATATAGACGCCTTCATAGGGCAGGGCGAGCTGCTAAACGAGAAGTACAACTATGGCGATGCGGCCACGCTTTTTCAGGACGCTTTCAAGATAAACGAGAACTCGCCTCCGGCGCAGGTAGGGCTTGCCGAAAGTCTGCGGCTCACCTCTACGACGGCCCCTTCGGCAGCCGTCGACCGCGCGCTCAAGGTCAACCCGAATTATGTCGATGCGCTCGCGCTTCGCGCCTGGCTCGATATCGAAGCGGACCAGGACGAGGCGGCGGCCCGCGCCATCTCGCGCGCTCTCGATATCAATCCGAATTCGGTAAAAGTGCTGGCGCTGCGCGCGGCGATGGCTTACCTGGCCGATAGAAAGAGCGATCTGGAAGCCGATACCAAAAAGGCGCTCGCTATAAACCCGAAGGCGGGCGAGTTCTTTTCCACGCTTGCGCACTTTGCCGTAAACAACCGGCGCTACGCAGACTCGGTCGAGTTCGGTCGACGCGCCGTCGAGCTCGCGCCGAGGCTTTGGAGCGCGCGCACCGAGCTTGGAATACAGTTGATGCGCGTGGGCCGCGTAGCCGAGGGGCGCGCGGAGCTTGAGCGCGCGTTTGAAGGCGACCCGTTCAACGTCTGGGCAAAGAACACGCTCGATCTGCTCGACTCGATTCAGGATTATCGCGACACGCTCAGGGGGCCGTTTCTCATAAAGACCGCGCCTGCCGAGACCGACGTCGTTGCGAGCTATGCGGCGTCGCTTCTCGAAGAGGCTCATAAAAAGCTCGCGGCTAAGTATCGCTTCACTCCGCGCGCGCCCATAACGGTGGAGCTTTATCCGAATCACGATGACTTCGCCGTGCGGTCGCTGGGGCTTCCCGGTCTTGGAGCGCTCGGAATATGCTTCGGCCAGGTGATAGCGATGGACAGCCCGTCGGCGCGACCTGCGGGGCAGTTCAACTGGGGCTCGACGCTCTGGCACGAGTACGCGCACGTCGTGACGCTACAGATAACCGACCACCGCATCCCCCGCTGGTTTTCAGAAGGGCTCTCCGTTTACGAGGAGCGGCGCGCGCGACCTGGCTGGGGCGACAAATGGACGCTTCAAACGCTCAGGGCATACGCGGATGGCCGCTTCGTCAAGATCGACGATCTCGATTCAGCCTTTCTGAGACCCAGGTCGCCCGATCAGGTGCCGCTTGCGTACTTTCAGGCGTCGCTCGTCTGCGATTTCATTGATGAGAAGTTCGGGTTCGACGCGATACTCAAGATGCTCGCGTTGTACAAGGAAGGTGTCAAGACGCCCGATGTCTTCAAGCGGGCGCTGTCGGTCGCGCCTGATGAATTCGATAAGGTTTTCAATGAGTGGCTGAAGGCGAAGACGTCAGGCTTTCTCGAAGCGTTGGACTCGGCGGCAGGCCGTCCGTCCGAAACGCAGTCGAAAGAGGCGCTGACGGCTGTCGTGAAGATGCGACCCAACGACTACTTTGCAAACCTCAGACTCGGATCGATGTACAAATCCGAAGGCGACATCGAGCGCGCGATAGAGCACCTGAAGCGGGCTTCGACCATCTTCCCGTTTTATGGTGGGGAGGGCAACCCATACATACAGCTTGCCGACATATACGAATCGAGAGGTCAGAAGGGCGAGGCCGCGGCGGCGCTTGAGGCGCTGACTACATACAGCGACACGAACGTTGAAGCCTTCAAGCGGCTGGCCCGGCTGAAGCTTGCGATGGGCGACCGCGCAGGTGCGCTCGACGCCCTTTTTACAAGTTTTTACGTGTACCCTTTTGAAGCCAGCTTGCACAAGCTTGCGGGCGATGTTTATCTTGAACAAGGAAACGCAGCCGAAGCCGCGCGCGAGTTTCGCGTTGTGGTGGCGTTAAACCCGCCAGATAAGGCCGAAGCTCATTACGACCTGGCCCGCGCGCTCAACGAGATGGGCAATCGCGCAGAGGCCCGCCGCGAGGTGGTCCGCGCTCTCGAGATCGCGCCCGGATTCGAGAAGGCGCAGGAGCTTCTATTGAAGCTGCGGGGTGGACACTAGACGAACTATCAGTGATGCGGGGAGTGCCTTTATGAAAGAAGAATTCGCAATCCGAGTTCCGCGATTTGCGGTTGCCTGCATGGCGATTGCCTGTCTTCTGGCCGCATCTTCTAGCCTCTCTTCCGCCCGCGAATCGAGCGCTTCTGTCGAGAGCCTCAACGGGGTAAAGATGGGCGAGATAAAGGACGTATCCGACAAGTTCAAGTTCGTCCGTCTCAGGTTCGGACCGCTTTTGCCCGGGGCGCACATAGGCGACGGCGGCGAGCCCTGGTCTCACGACTACCCGGAGGCGGGGATACACTTCTCGAAGATACTCACCGAGCTTTCAAAGCTTCAGGTCAATATCGATGAGAACGAATACATATTCACCTTCACCGATCCGAACCTCTTCAAGTACCCGTTCGCTTACCTTGCCGAGGTGGGTTTTATGGAGTTATCGGATGAAGAGATAGCCGGGATGCGAGAGTATCTATTGAGAGGCGGCTTTCTGCTCGTCGATGATTTTCGAGGGCCGTGGCAGCTCAGAAACCTCCAGGACCACATAAAGCGCGCGCTTCCCGAGTATGCGCTGAAGCCGCTCGACGAGACTCATCCGATATTCAATTGTTTCTTTTCGATCAAACCCACGGATGTGCGGCGGATGTACCGCGAAGGCTATCCCGAGTTCTGGGGTCTCGAAGATAAGAACGGCCGGCTGATGATGGTAGTGAACTATAACTATGATGTGAGCGATTACTGGCAGTGGTCGAACGATCCCTTCCAGCCCATCGAAGACACGAACAACGCATACAAGTTCGGCGTCAACTACGTCTTTTACGCGCTGACGCATTGAATTTTTCGAGAGAGAAAAGGAACCACAGATGAACACAGATGAGCACAGATGGATATACTAAGAATCTCTGGTTATCCGTGTTCATCTGTGGTTTCATCACCGATATTTGCTAGGGAGCGATAATGGCAATAGACTCGGCAGAGGTTATAAGCGAAGACCAGTTATTAGAGCGATTGATAGCCGCGCGCGACCAGATACTTCGCGAGGTGCGCAAAGTGATCATCGCGCAGGATGAGGTCGTCAATCAGTTTTTACTCTCGCTGTTCGTAGGCGGGCACTCGCTCGTCACGGGCGTTCCGGGGCTGGCAAAAACGCTTTTGATACGCACAGTGGCGAACGTGCTCGACCTTTCATACAAGCGCATACAGTTCACCCCGGACCTGATGCCTTCTGACATCACAGGGACCGACATCATCGAAGAGGACCGCACTACGGGGCGGCGGCAGCTTGAGTTCATACCCGGCCCGCTCTTTGCCAATATCATCCTCGCCGACGAGATCAATCGCACTCCGCCAAAGACTCAATCGGCGCTGCTCGAAGCGATGCAGGAAGGAAGCGTCACCGTACAGGGCAAGACCTACGAGCTTCCGCGACCCTTCTACGTCATGGCGACGCAGAACCCCATTGAGATGGAGGGCACCTACCCGCTCCCTGAAGCGCAGCTCGACCGCTTCATGTTCAACATAAAGATCGGCTACCTCAACGAAGACGACGAGGTCGAGGTCGTCAACCAGACAACATCTGTTCAGGACTACTTCTTCGAGCGAAACGTGACGGGCGCAGATATCCTGGCCTTCCAGCGTCTGGTTCGCCGGGTCCCGGCAGCCGAATCGGTCACTCGCTATGCGGTAAAGCTCGTCGCGGCGAGCCGCCCCGTATCCGATAGCTCGCCCGACTTCATCAGGAAATGGGTCAACTGGGGCGCATCGCTTCGCGCATCGCAGTTCCTTATCCTCGGCGGCAAGGCCCGCGCCGTGATGAACGGCCGGTACAACGTATCGGTCGAAGACGTGCGCGCTCTGGCTTATCCCATACTTCGCCACAGGATACTTTTGAACTTCCACGCAGAGAGCGAAAGGGTCCAGCCCGACGATGTCATTCGGCGATTGATAGAGGCGGTCCCCGAACCGAAGTCGGGGTTGTAGCATGGTCCAGAGCCTTAAACAGACCGGCATCAGATTCCTCGCGCCCGAAGTCCTGGCGCGAATCGACTCGCTTGAGCTTGTCGCGCGGACCGTTGTCGAGGGGTTCATATCCGGGCTTCATCGCTCGCCGCATCTCGGCTTTTCGACGGACTTCGCCGAGCACCGGCAGTACATGCCGGGCGACGATCTGCGCCATCTCGACTGGAAGCTTCTTGCGCGTACCGACAGGCTCTACATTAAAAAGTACGAGGGCGACACGAACACGCAGGTCCATCTGCTGATCGATGCGAGCGCATCGATGGGGTATGCGAGCGGCGAGGTCTCCAAGCTTCAATATGCGCAGTACCTGGCCTCTTCGCTTGCCTACATGAGCATACGGCAGCACGACCCGGTAGGGCTCGTCGCATTCGACGAGAAGGTGATCGAGCACGTGCCGCCCCGCTCCGTGTCGGGCCATCTGAGGACCGTGCTCGGAGTGATCGACCGGCTGGCGCCGGGTCGCGGGACGGCGCTTGCGGAACAGTTGCACAGAACGGCGGAATTGCTGAACCGGCGCGGAATAATTGTGCTGATATCGGACCTGTATGATGATCCTGAGACGCTCATTCGCGGGCTTGAGCACCTGCGGTTTCAAGGCAACGATGTGATAGTTTTTCACCTTTTGGACCGGCAGGAGCTGGACTTCGAGTTCAACCAGCCGGTCGTCTTTGAAGACAGCGAGACAGAAGAGCAGATGCACGTACTTCCGGATGTCGTCCGCGATGAGTACCTGCGCGCGGTCCGCGCGCACATCGAAGCATTGCGCGAGGGGGCGACCCGAAACCGCATCGATTATGAGGTGCTGAAGACCTCGGAGCCGCTCGATTCGGCGCTCTTCTCGTACCTCGCGCGCCGAACACATCTCGGATGATCGATATTAGAAGATCATGGCGTTTTTGAATCCAATCTTTCTGGTAGGCGCGCTGGCAGCCGCCGTACCTGTGCTGGTCCACCTGGTGAGGCGGACGCGGGCGGCGAGGATGGAGTTTGCCTCGCTCATGTTTTTGCGCCGCATCGAGCAGAAGACCATAAGAAAACGGACGCTTCGTAATCTTCTGCTGCTCGCCATGAGGTGCCTGGCGCTGCTGCTTCTTGCGATTGCATTCGCCCGGCCTTACTTTACCGGACAAAACCCTCTCGCCGCGGGGGCCGAGCACACAAGCAGCGTCATTCTGCTCGACACGTCCTACAGCCTGCGCTACCCGGGAGTCTTCGACCGGGCGCGAGAGGCTGCCCGCGAGATTATCGACCGCGCGACGCCGGATGAGCGGATCGCGCTTGTGGTTTTCGGGCGCGGGTACGAGATACTTATGCCTCTCAAGGCGAGCCGCGCCGAAGCGCTCGCGCTTTTGGACCAGGCAGCGCCGGGGCTCGATTCGACCGATTATCTTCAGGCGGTCGGGGCTGCCGATGCGCTGTTGAAAGACGCGGGGCCGGGGCCGAGGCGGATTCACCTGATCTCCGATTTTCAATCTGCGGGCTGGAACCGGACAGCGCCTCCTGTAAAGATATCGCCCGGCGTGGAGCTTATACCGAGAGATATTAGCGCGCCCGAAACGAAGAACCTCGCAGTAATCGATGTCAAGGCCGACCCCCTGGTCTTCACGCAGAAGTATGCGGGCAAGGTAGTGGCCCAGATTGCCAACCACGGCCCCGATCCTATCGAGGATGCGGCAATCGACCTGAAGCTGAACGATCTGGTGGTCGAGCGCAGGCAGGTAAAGCTCGCCCCGTTCGGGTCGCAGTTGATAGAGTTTTCCGGCTTCAATGTGCCCGAAGGCTCTAACCGCGCAACCATAGAGCTGACGAGCGATCCTTTTGCTATAGACAACAAATATCACTTCATAATCCGCCGCGATGACCAGACGCGCACCCTTGCGATTGAGACGGCGTCTCGCGGTCGCAGCCAGTCATTCTTTATACAGCACGCGCTGGCGGCAGGCGAAAACTCTCAGTACTCGCTTGCGGTAAAGACACCCGGCACGGTCAACCCTGCCGAAGTAGATAGCTACCGGGCGATCATCATCAACGATTCTTCGGATATAAGCGACGTGCTCGCAAAATCGATCACAGCCTTTGTAGAGCGCGGAGGCGGGCTGATCATAGCAGCAGGCCGTCATACGGACGCAGGCGAGTTCAACCGTCTGTTTGGCGCGATATCACCGGCTCAGATAGGAGAGGTCGCCCAGCAGCGAAGCTATGCGCTGATGAGCCAGGTCAAAGAAGACCACCCTGTCTTCGGCGCGTTTGCCCGGAGCGGGCGGCTCACCTCGACGCGAGTCTATGCCTATCATCGCTCGACCCCAAGCGAGCGGGCATCGGTCATAGCGGCGCTCGACGACGGCACGCCGATGATCGTCGAGGGGCTTGCGGGTAGAGGCAAGGTCATCCTTGTGACGACTTCGCTCGACACGACCTGGAACGACCTGCCGCTCACGCCGATGTTTCTGCCGCTCGTCCGCCAGATGCTCGATTATCTCGGGGGCGAGACCATCTCGTCATCTTACCGAATAGGGCAGATGCTCGGCGTGCAGCCTGACAGGGACGGCTCGCTCCCGGCTGTGGATAATCCCGGCGGCGGGCGCGTGGACCAGCAGACCCAGACGGGACAGGTCTCTGTCTCTGCCGATGAGATAGGTTTTTACAGGCTTCGCTATCGCGACCGGGCGGAATATCTGGCGGTCAATCTGGACACGAAAGAATCGGACCTTTCAAAGCTGAGCGTTGAAGAGTTCATGGCGGGCGTGCTGCCTGAGCCGGGAAATCAGAGCAACCGGGCAAGCAGCTACTCGGGACTTACTCCCGAAGAGATCGAATCGAGACAGCGGCTCTGGCTGCCGCTGCTCATTCTGGCGCTCGCGCTTTTTGTGGCCGAGGCGCTGCTCGCGCGTCGCATACGTCTCGCCCGGCTTGTCGGATGAAAGAAGAAGCCAGGAGCCAGAAGCCAGAAGGTAATCAAACCGATTCTGACTTTATCCACTCGGCAATGTTTGAGCGGCTCCGCGAGAGATTCTGGCTTCTGACTTCTGGCTTCTGGCTTCTTAGAAAAGGTGGTGTCTTTTCCTGTGAGGCACTATACTCTGTCTATCGACAGTGGACTATGACCGCATTGGGGGATCGTAAAGATGAGTCCTCAGCTCAACAGCGTAAACGACCTTATCGGAACTATTCGCAAGCGGATCAACGTGCGCAGGCTCAGCAAAGGGACTGCGATCACTGTGGCCGTAACAGTCGGGTCGCTCCTTATCGCGGGTCTTGCGGCGACGCAGTTAAACCCCCGCCCTGCGGTGATGTTCACTCTTCGCATCTTGCCGCTGCTTTTAGCCGGGGCGGCGCTCTGGCTTTTCATCTTCAGGCCGCTCAGGAGAAAGGTATCCGATCTTCAGATCGCCAGGCTCATCGAAGAGAAGAGCGGTCTTGAGGACAGACTGGTCACTGCTGTCGAATACGCCGAGGACAATCGCGCCGCTTCGCCCGTAATAATAAGCCGGCTCATCACGGATGCGGGCGAACGCAGCGCCGGTCTCGATCTGAACCGAATAATTGATCGCCGGCCATCATATGTTTATGGTGGCGCTGCAGCAGTCGTGCTCCTGGCGTTTCTGGCGCTCGTGCTGATGAGACAGACGCCTGTCTCCAGCGGAATGGCGGCTCTCTATTCGCCCGAAGGCGGCGACGTCCTCGCAAGCTCTATGTTCATCAATGTGAGCCCCGGGACTGCGCGCGCGCCACGCGGGTCCGACCAGAAGATCAAGGCGACCTTGCAGGGGTTCAATGCGGAGATGGCCCAGGTCTTCGTGCGCCGCCTGGATGCGAGCAACTGGGTCGCGACCCCTATGGAGCCCGCCAAGAAAGACGGCGAGTTCCAGCACGTCATCTTCAATATTCAGGATTCGGTCTCTTATTATGTAGAGGCCAATGGGGTTCGCTCGCCCGAGTTCACACTCGAAGTCGCCGACCTGCCTTTCGTCAAACAGATAGATCTCGTGCTGAACTTCCCGGCCTACACACGGCTCGCAAGCAAGAAGATCGAAAACGGCGGCGAGGTGGCCTCGCTCAAAGGGACCGTGGTCACCGTCATCGCAAAACTGAGCGCCGATGCAAAGGCCGCGAGGATACTGCTCAACAACGGCGCGAAGATCGATATGGTCGCTGCCGACGACGGCAGTTTCAGCGGCCAGTTCACCGTGAAAGAGAACGGGACTTATAAGATCGAGCTGACGGCGGAGGAAGGCCCGCCCTATAACGGGTCGAACGAGTATGACATAACCGTGCTCGAAGACCTCCCGCCCTCCGTTTCTATAGATAAGCCCGGTCGCGATATGAAGGTCACGAGCCTT
>DASTET010000898.1:0-8098 GCA_035709445.1 Blastocatellia bacterium
CACCTCGAATAGTTTTTCGTCATTGAGGTAGACTTCGAAGAGGGTTCCTGCAACGACTACGCGCAGCCCGTTCCACTGCTGCTTAGGCACGCTCGCCTTCTTCCCATATGTGGAGCCTTCCCCCTTGAGGTCGAGGTCGGACCGCTTCCCGTTCTCGACTTTGTAGAGTACGACGTTATTCTCAAGAGCGTTGGCGCGTACGATGTAGTAGTTGTTGGCATCCTGCAGCCGGAACATCAGTCCCGCGGCTTGATCTGTACCGCCTGATATCGTCTTGAACTTGACGCTCAAATCCAGGTCCTTAAATGAACCCTCATCCGCTATCAGCAGCGGGAAGCGGTAACTCGTATCATCGGTCGAGGTCTGCGCGACCACATTCGGCGGCGAAGGTGCGGTAGGATCAGCCGCCACGCCCCATTCACCCATAGCTCCCTGACCGGTGTGCGAGGTATGAAACTTTGCTGGTATCTGGCCAACGCTGTCGCTATCGAAGCTGTAGGCAAAGGATTTTCCAGCGCTTTGCAAGGGTGCAGGAGTTTCCGGCCGAACCTGCGGTGCGCTTCCCCGTGATGCGGGCGCATCATCGGCGTCCCCGCATGCCCCTGCAATTAGCGCCAGACAACTGATCAGGCAGATGAGATAGTTTTTCATCTTTCACTCCTCGTAGAGTTCGACCCTTTTAATAATCTTTGGTGCAGCCGTCGGCCAGGGGAAGCTCAACTCGAAAACTACTGCCCTTGCCCTCGACACTCTTGACGCTGATGCTTCCGCCATGCGCGTTGCAGATTGACTTGACTATAGCGAGCCCCAAACCTGTTCCGCCCATCTGCCGCGACCGGGCCTTATCAACGCGATAAAACCGCTCGAAGACATGATGAAGCGACTCGGCGGGTATACCCGTGCCCGTGTCAGACACTTCAAGCACGGCGCTCCCATTGTCTGCGCTGACCGCAACGTTAACCTGTCCTCGCTCCGGGGTGTACTTGATAGCGTTATCGAGCAGGTTGACCACGACCTGCTTTAATCGAACCGGGTCACCTTCGACCTCGATGCGCTTGCCAGAGACACATGACAGACTAATGTTCTTATCATCAGCGAGCAGTCGCATCTGCTCGGCAGTTGTGGTTACAAGTTCGGCGAGATTTACCTTCGCCAGTTCCATCCGCGCCTCTCCTGCATCGAGCCGTGACATCGTGAGCAGACTTTCCACGATCTTTGAAAGGCGCTCAACCTCTTCTAACGCGCTTCCGACAGTCTCCCGCACATCGGCGGAGAGCGAATGCTTTTGGGCGAGAACCTCAAGCTCGCCCCGCAGCACGGTGAGCGGCGTGCGCAGCTCGTGTGATGCGTCAGCCGTGAACCTTCTGGTGTGCTCGAATGCCTCATCCAGCCGAGCAATCATGTGATTGAGCGAAACAGAGAGCCTCTCCAGCTCGTCGCCCGTTCGGGCGACCGGCAGGCGTTCGTTGAGATTTCGGGAGGTAATCTGTTCCGCGCTTTGCCTGATGCGGTCAACCGGCTTGAGAGCACGCCGCGTCAGAGCGTACCCGCCCGCGATTGCCACGGCGATGATGAGCGGCAACCCGATGACCAGTGTCAGAAGCAACCCATGCAGAACGCTCTCTATCTGCCCGTATGGTGCGCCTATCTCTATCAGGAAGCGATTCCCGTCATCTGCGGTAAAAGGTAAGGTGTAAATCAATAGCTCATTACCTTGAGCGAGGTGCTCACTGCGGGAGAATCCGCCATTGACCGGACCATTTATTAATGGCAACCCCGATGGGTCGAAGCTTTTATCTTCCGGCTGCCCGGACGCATAAAGGACGCTGTTATCATCGCGTGTAACTCGCACGTAGCGGTTGTTCATTTCTGGAGCAAAATGCTCGTCGATCTCTTCAACAACGTAATCTTCGCCAGTATGGCTCACACTGAAAAGTAGCGTTTCCCCAATCTGGCGCGCCTGGTTTGCGAGCGATCCTTCCAACGTCCACGTCAGGTATTTCCAAAGACCCATGTAGACGGCCAGGCTAAAGAGTATCAGCAGCCCGGCGAGCAGCCCCCCGTACCAGACCGTGAGCCTGAACTGTATCGAACGGGTGTTCACGCGCCCTCCTCGTCGCGTATCACATATCCCAGGCCCCGGACCGTGCGAATCAATTTCCGCCGATGTGGATCGTCAACCTTATTGCGGAGGTGCCTTACGTATACATCCACAATGTTTGTAGCTCCATCGAAGCTCTGGTCCCATACATGTTCTATAATCATTGTGCGTGAAAGCACCCGGCCTGCGTTCAGCATAAGGTACTCAAGCAGCGCGTACTCTTTAGCGGTAAGCTCTATGGACTGCCCGGCCCGCCGGACCTGCTGCGATAGCCGGTCAAGCTCCAGGTCGGCCACGCGCAGCACGCTCGCGCGGCTGACCGCGCCGCGACGAAGCAGGGCCTTCACCCGCACCAGCAACTCGGCGAAGGCAAAAGGCTTGGTCAAATAGTCATCCGCCCCTGCCTCGAAGTGTTCCACCTTATCTGCCACCGCATCGCGCGCCGTCAGAACCAGTATCGGCACATGGTCATTCGCGCGGCGAATATGGCGAAGCACGGCGGTTCCGCTCATCCCCGGTAGCATGAGGTCTAGTATGACGAGGTCGTATGTATAGGTACTGGCCATCTCTAAGCCGCTGTCGCCGTCGAATACGGCATCGACCGCAAAGCGCTCTGCTTCCAGGCCACGAACTATGAAGCGTGAGACCTTTTCCTCGTCTTCGACCAGAAGGATGCGCATGGTGGCTGATCTCAGGTTGTAGCCTAGCCGACAAAGATTAAGGCTAAATGAACGTCAGATTAAAATTCTTTCAGAATTGCTATGGACCGGAACTAGCTCGCATACTTTTCTTCAACTGTCATAGCAAAGACGACCACACCGATCATTCCGGTTGCTCCGGCTGCGATAAACGGCACCTCGGGCATGATCGCCCAGAGCAGTCCGCCGATAGCCGCGGCCGGTGTGATAGTGAGGCTCCGCACAAGATAATAGAGCCCTACGGTGCGCGCCCGCAGGTGTGGCTCGGCGAAATCTACGATCATAGCCTTGCGCGAAGGCTCTCCTATCTCTCTCAGGCCCCCGATCACAAAGGCTATTGCAAGCGTCCAAAAGCCAGACGCGAGCACTACCGCTACCGGGAATAGCGCGAAGCAAAAGAAGGTGGCGATCACGAATGGCTTGCGCCCGATCCGGTCTGCAATCCTGCCCGAGGGTATGTAAACGAGGATAGACGTGATCATCTGTATGGCGACGACTATACCGTAGCTGGCGACGCTAAGGCCCAGAATGTTCGTCACGTAGAGGATGACGAATATGTCCGCCAGGCCCTCGCAGGTCCTGATGAAGATGTCGGAGATGAGCAGCCGCTTGAGCGCGGTGTGAAATGAACGCCACACCCCTCTTATTTTCACCGCCTCACCGGCAATGACCGGCACATTGATTCTGGACACGATCAGCACAGTCGCGGCCGCAAGCGCGAGCGTGATTACAAGGCCGGTCTTAACGCCAACAGAGATGCCGAGCCCCGTAATCAGAGCGCCTCCGACCAGCGGGGAGATCACCATTGGCACGCGCTTCAATATTGACTGAAGCGTGAAGCCCATAGCTCTTCGATTCCTGGGGAGCGCGTCGCCTATGACCGCGAATATAGCGGGGCTCGCACAGCTGTGCCAGGCCATCGCAAAAGCGAGACCTGCAAAGATGAAAGGCCACGAAGGGCTGAACAGGTAGATCAGGTAGCCTGTCGAAGCGATTGCAATGAATGTGAGAAAAGCTCTGCGGCGCCCAAACCGATCCGCCAGCCATCCGCCGGGGTATTGATAGACGGCGTCGAGGAAGTCCTTGGCCGTACCGAACACGCCGATAACGCCGGGGCCGGCACCGAGCGATTCCATGTACTTGGGCAGGAACCTCTTCCACAACTCCTCGCCCAATCCGAGCAGAAAGAAGGCTGCCGACGCCGCAGCAACGTTGCGTTCGAGCCCGAGATAGTCTACCACTCGACCACGCCAGCCCGTGGCAATCTCCAGAGACCCTTGTTTATCTCTCGCTACCAAGCTCTATCTCACTTCCGAACCCGCCTTTATTCGACTCATCCCCCCAGATTTAACACGGTGCCCATCCCGGCGCTCATAGCCCTCTCATAAACAATCGCCGCCGCCGCCACATCCTGCAACGCCGTTCCCGTGCTGTCGAAGACGATTATCTCCTCATCCGATGTGCGGCCTTCCTTCTTGCCTGCGATCACTTCGCCGAGTTCCGCATACACGTCCGCCGTCGTAACCAGCCCCTGCTCAACAGCGTGATGAAGCTCGCCGACCGTCGCGCACTGGCCGAGTAAATCTACGACGACTTTGTTCGACACCATGAGTGTGGGATCCAGCTCTTGCTTCTCTTCGTTATCGGCTCCGACGGCAGCGATGAACGTCCCCGGCGATACGTATTCTCGGTTTAGAAAGAACTTCTTCGATGGCGTGCAAGTGACGCATACGTCGCTCTGTTTTACGGCCTCCGCCAGATCACTCACGGCTATCACTTCTATTCCTGTCTCTTTTGAAATCTCCTCCGCGAACCGCCGCGCGTATTCTTCTTCAATGTCAAAGGCATAAACGCGTGTGAGCGGGCGAACATGGCTGAGAGCCTTGAGCGAGATTCTTCCCTGGTTGCCGCAACCACAGATCGTCGCAACTTTCGTGTCCGACCGGGCAAGGTACTTTGTCGCCAATCCCGTCGCAGCACCTGTCCGGATGATCGTGATCTCCATCGTATCCATCAGCGCGAGAGGGTATCCGTTCTCCCCGTCGTAGAGCGCGATGACTCCCTGGATCAACGGCAGCCCGAACATCTTTGTGTTTTGAGGGAAGTTAGCATTCACTTTCGCGGCAAAGTATGGCCTGCCAAGCCGAAGCAGTCCGGCCTTTATATGGAAGACGCCCCCTTGGGCGTGTATTCCGAGTATTCCGGGGGATGTAGTCTTGCCTTCCGCATAATGCTTGAATGCTTGTTCAACAGCATTGATGCATTCTTCGACGCCGAGCAGTGACGCGATCTCTGAACGCTTTAGCAGCAACGTGCCTTCTGGTTTCATACATCTCTCCTACGCCGTGGGCGAGACCAGGTCGTTGAGCCTTGCGCCGGGTTCTATCTCAACAGGGGCGTGCCCCCTGCGGAATATCCGAGCACCAGATACGCCCTTCAGCAGGATGGAACTTTCCTCGACACGCAGCATCGCGCCTTCGCGCAAGCCTACGACCGGCGTCGAGTTCTCTTCAAGGAATTGATTTATCCTCTCCTCCTGTGTTTCGCCCATGTGAGTCGAGTCGGGGTCCGGGTCAAGGTAGTGAGGGCTGATCTGGAAAGAGACGAGGCCGAGCCCATCGAATGATGGCGGCTGAACGATCGGCATATCTTTAGTTGTTCTGATGGTCGGGCACGCGACGTTCGAGCCGGCGCTCGACCCGATGTAAGGCATGCCCTCCGCTACTTTCTGACGGATCGGAGTCAGCAGGTCGAAGTCGTAGAGTGCCTTCAAAAGGCGAAAGGTATTCCCGCCGCCGATGAAGACCACTTCCGCATCATTTACAGCTTGCCGCGCGTCTCGGACCTCGTGGACTGAATCAAGGTCATACCCCATAGCTTTGAACCGCTCGCGGGCAGTGTTGGCATAAGCGCCGCGATCGTATAAGGCATATGGGACAAACAGAACGCGCTTAATATCTCGTAAGAAGTCACGGATTTCGCCTTCGGCATGATCAAGATAGCCGCTGCCATATAGCGTCGAGTTACTGATTAACAGAAGGCGCCTATATTGTTTATTTCCCTCCAGCATTTTCCTGTCTCCTTTCACCCGAAAAGCACTATCCGAGCAAGTCCTATCACACCGCCTGCGAGCACGACCCACAACACGTCCAACTTAAACCGGTAAAGCGCGATGAATGCCGCAACGGTTAAGAGGGCGGCAAACCAGTTCGTGCCTTCTGTCAGACCGCTCGGCCAGATGACTGCCGCGCCGAAGACCAGGGCGAGGTTCAAGATGACGCCCACGACGGAGGCCGTGATGCCGGTGAGCGCGCCCGTGAGACTCTTATTGCCCCTTAACACCTCGATGTAAGGCGCTCCCAGAAAGATGAAAAGAAAGCACGGCAGGAACGTGGTATAAGTCGTCACCAATGCTCCGATGACGCCGCTCATCGCCGGGCTGAGCCCCTGCGGGTTATTCCACCCTGCCATAAAGCCGATGAATTGCAGCACCATGATGAGCGGCCCCGGCGTCGTCTCGGCCAGAGCCAGCCCGTCTATGGCCTGCGTATGAGAAATCCATCCATAGCTGCCTGCGGCGGCCTGCGTGACATAGGCGAGGACAGCATAGGCCCCGCCGAATGTGACGAGCGCGGCCTGCGTGAAGAACTGGTACTCGTCGACATGCAGGCTGTCCCACCCGCGCAAGGAAGCGAGCGCGACAAGCGGAAGGCTCCAGAGCACAAGCCCCACAACCAGTATCCGTAGAGCGCGCGCAAGCGACGGGAGCGTATGCGCAGGAGAGGACCCGTCATCATCAATCACAGGTCGAGTCTTAACCCTGTCCTCTGATATGTGTCCGGGCGTAGAGAGATGTTTCTCTGTTTTCTTTGTCTCGGTCTGCTTCGCCGCAAAAAGGTGCGGCAAGGCTCTGGAACCGATAAGCCCGGTTATAGCTGCGGCGAGCACGATGACGGGAAAAGGAACGTGGAAGAAATAGATTGCAATAAAGGCGGCGGCGGCGATGACAAAATGAATCCAGCGTTTCAGCGCTCGATGGCCGATCTTCAGGATGGCCTCCACGACGATCGCTACAACGACCGGCTTGAATCCGGCGAGCACTCCTGCCACAGCAGGTAACTGGCCGTATGCCGCGTAGATATATGAGAGCGCGAGCAGTATAAAGATGGAAGGAATGACGAAGAACGCTCCGGCGATTATGCCCCCCATGGTGCGATGAAGCAGCCAGCCAATATAGATGGCCAGTTGCTGAGCTTCCGGCCCTGGCAGAAGCATGCAGTAGTTCAGGGCGTGCAGGAATCGCTCCTCACTTATCCAGTGCCGTCTCTCCACCAGCTCACGGTGCATGATAGCGATCTGCCCGGCTGGCCCGCCGAAAGATATGAACCCCAGCCTGGCCCAGAACCGGAATGCCTCGGCAAAGGGGACATGACGTCGAGCCAACTCAGGGTTATTCTCGCCGGGTCCGCTTGCTTCCACTGCCGGGGCGATTTCGAGTTTGTCTTTCACGGGGCTTTCCTTTCACCCTTTGCTCCGTCTCTCGACTGAATGATTCATACAGACCGTCAAATATGGGGTTGCATTGCTGAATGAGTTTGCGGTCGCCTTTAAGAGTGTCGGCAAGCCCCCTTATAACCGCGCTCAGTCCCGGCGCTTCAAGCCGGTTAAACTTGTTGTCCTTGAGGTCGATGTCGTGCACGATCTCGGCTACCGCTTGAAGACCGGCGTCATCACCGAGGCCGAAGAGGTTCAGCATTGTCTCGAACGTACAACTGTCTCCCTGGTGGGTGAACTCCGCGCCATACATGTCGAAGCGTATTGCGCCCTCTACGGTTTCGCCTTCAGAGACGAAATGGAAACGAGGGCGTTTATCGATGAACCGCTTGATGAGCCAGATCGAGGCAAGGCGGTCTATGAACAGGTTACGCCGGGTGACCCATCGCTGCCCCTGGTACTTTGTCAAATCGAGGGCGGCGGTTTTTGTTGACCTGGCCTTCGCAAGCCGCTCGCTGCGGCTTTGCGTGGCCTTGAGCGCGGCCCGACATCTCTCGTACGCCGTTACGGCCGTACGGCGACCGGGAGCGTCGAAGAAGTCAATCAATATGACTCGCTCCAGCTCTTTGTGCAGCCTGTCAAGCTCGGCTTCGTAGGCGGTAATCCGTGTGGCTGACAGATGGCCGCCCCGTTTCTGCTCGTTTATCGCTCCGGTCAATCCGTCCAGGTCTGCCGTAACCTGTGTGTATTCCTCATCGCGTGCCTCGCGGAATGCTGAAACTATCTCCTCGTCGGTCGCGTCTTC
>DASTET010000899.1:0-3342 GCA_035709445.1 Blastocatellia bacterium
GCGAATGCTCCTCAGCCGTGAAAGTCTCATAAAACGAACTCGTTGAATGTGTGTTGAGATTATCTTGAATGTCGCGTATCTTTTTCGCCTTTGGGTAGCGGGCGGCCTACTCTTTCATAAACAGCGCGTATTCGCGTTTCGTGCGTTGCGCGTGGACTTGCGCCAGCCGCTTCCCACTGTGCGGCTCTATCGCCTTCAGCAAGGCGCACGAACCGTTTTTCTCGTAAGCATAATGCTGGCGAGCGACCTGGCCCGATTTCATCTCTAGCCCGCCAACCGCCTCGCCAATCAAGAAACACGGGCGTTCATCGAAACAAACCAGCGGGTAGAGCGCGTCGTAGGGCAACGCATAGAGGTGCAGAATCTGTTCCATTCGGGCAATGAAGTTGGAATCCATAACGCCAATGCACCAGGTCTTTTTCAGATTTGGTCGCAGGTCATTTTTTTTAGAATCTGCCTGGCCGCCGTATGCGACAGATGAGTACAATAGCCGAGTTCGACGGCTTTCTCAGCCAGCAGTCGCAGTGTCCATCGAGCCCGTCCCTTTGGAGGCGAAGAGCAAGCTAAAGCGGTGAGCTTAGCACGCTCTCGGCCTGAAATTTCAACGGGCCTGCCAGAACGCGGTTTGTCGTGTAGGGCCGATAAGCCGTTGGCGAGATAGTTATTGCGCCAGGTGGCGACAGTCAAGGAGGAAACCTGCAAGGAGTTTGCCACAGCGGTTAGCGTCTTGCCGCGATGGAGTTCCAGCAGCGCCGTAGCGCGTTTGAAAACTCTGGCAGAGGTTTGTCCTTTGGCAAGTAGAGAAGTCAGAAAGTCCTGGTCGGTTTGGCTCAGTTTCACATGTTCTTTTTGCATAGGTTTAGGAAATGTCCAAAACCTCAGGATATTTAGTTTCCAGTGTATTGACCTTGCCCAAGGAAAATGCATGCGGATGTGTAGATCGAGCCGTTAATGGCAAACACGAATGTCTTTGCCCGACGGCGGGGCTGGTTCAAATCATCAGCCGCAAACATGCGTTGCCTTTGCTTTCTCTCATCGCCGAGCGAGGCGTCATTCGCTTTGGCGAGATCAGGAGCGTGATGGACGATATGAGTCCTTCGACTCTTACAATAAGGCTTACTGAACTCGAACATGCAGGACTGGTCGAGCGACAGACATTCGCGGAGGCGCCACCAAGAGTGGAATACTCGCTGACAAAGGAAGGCGAAAAGTTCCGCAAGTCTCTGTTATCTCTTTCCAGGTTTGCCACGCGGAAGTAGTTTTTGCCTTGCGATGGCTTGCTCTACAAAACAGAGGAGGCTCGGACTATGCGAAGATTACGGCCAGCAATCGTTTCGTGCGTTCTCGCGCTTGCGCTTTGCGGGCTCGAAGCCGGCAAGCCGGTTTTTGCACAGGGTGAAAAGATGACCATCACGACGGAAGGCGAAAAGGCGCGAGCGCTTTTCGAGCAGGGGCTGGCGAAGTACGACCGCGCCGAGCTCAAAGATGCATCGGCGCTCTTCCAGCAAGCCATCGAAGCAGACCCGAAGTTTGCTATGGGCTATCTCTTTCGCGGGCTTGCGGGCGACTCGTCTTCACACATCAGAAAGGCCGCCGAGATGGTGAGTAGCGTATCCGAAGCAGAGCGGCTGCTTATCCTTAGCTGGAACGCGCAGCTCGATAGCCAGGTCTTAAAAGCCGTCGAACATATGGATCAGGCGGTTAAGCTCTTACCTTCAAATGCCCGGCTACGTCTGCGATTAGCTCAGCTTTATAACGCTACAGGCAGGCGCGATGAAGCAATCGCGGAGATTAATCGCGCGACCCAGAGCGATCCGAAGTTCGCCCCAGCGTTTAACTTTCTTGGCCAGATTCACATCGCGCGCGGCGATTTTGCCAAAGCCCTTGAAGCGCATGAAGCCTATGCGCGACTGATTCCCGATGCGGCAGAGCCCTACCAGGCGCTCGCTCACACCTACCAGCAGATGCAGCAATTCGACAAAGCAGTTGAGTATTACATCCGCGCGCTCAAGATCGATCCTGACTACATCAACGTGTACCGCCGTCGTGGTGACGCAAAGTTTTTCGCCGGTGACATAGAAGGCTCGCGGGCTGATTACCGCGCGGGGCTTGAGCGCGCGAAGGGCGCAGACCGGCCGGGCCTGTTGTTCGCCGCCGCTTTCACCTATGTTCACGAAGGTCAGATTGAAGAGGCTGCGAAGTATTACGAGCAGGCCATAGCAATAGCTGAAAGCGAGCGCGAGTCTCTGATGATCTCATCGGGCTGGGACGCGCTTGGCCGCTCGTACCTTGAAGCAGGAAGATTGATCGAAGCCGCTCGCGCCTATCGAAAAGGCTATGAAGCGGCCATGCGAGCGCCTGGTTTTTCGGAGCAGGACAAACTGCTCTGGGAAGGGCGTTATCGCCATGCGCGCGGTCGCATACTAGCAAAGATTGGAGAATTCGATGCCGCCCTTGAACATGCAAAGTGGATTCATACTCAGCTTGAGAAAGCCGGTAACCCGAATCCGGGTTATATGAAAAGCTATCATTACCTGATGGGCTATATCCTTCTTGAAAAGGGGGATCATTCGGGCGCGCTTGTTCACCTGAAGCAAGCTAGCACTGATGACGTATTCATCAAGCTGCTGATGGCGCGCGCGTATGAAAAGCTTGACGACCGCGCGAGCGCAGAGAAATTGATGAGGGAGATAGCAGGTTACACACTCGGGTCAGTCCCTTCTTCGATAGCCCGGCCCCAGGCGCTGCGCTGGCTCAAAGAGAACAAGTCGAAGCCATAAGTATGCGAGGGTGCTGCTATGAACAAGAGCAGCCGCTACGAACGTCGGGCGCGTGTTATAGACCTCGAAAGGCTGACCACGACCGGGGCCATCATAGTAACCTTTCAAGTTATAGACGACTTACCCTTCAGTTTTCAGCCGGGCAATTTTGTCGGCATAGACTGCGACCTGCCTGGCGTCGGTTACCGCCGCAGCCCCTACTGCATCTTTTCTCCGCCGGACCAGGGCCGCACTTTTCAACTCTTCGTCAGGTTAGTTCCTGAGGGGCCGGTATCCAGTTTCCTGGGCTCTTTGCGCGCGGGTGATTGTATAAGCTTTCGCGGACCCACAGGTCGTTCAATGATGCCAAGAGAAGGCGAGACGGAGGTCGTGCCGCTCGCGACAGGAGTGGGGCTAAGCCCATTCAATTCGCTCATCAGGAATCTCCTCGT
The DNA here is from genome assembly GCA_035709445.1 of Blastocatellia bacterium. Classification (GTDB taxonomy): domain Bacteria; phylum Acidobacteriota; class Blastocatellia; order UBA7656; family UBA7656; genus DASTET01. The sequence goes on from DASTET010000899.1 coordinate 3,212, forward strand.
GCTCAGCTTCAGCAGACCCATCCGCCTTTACTGGGGACTTCGCCTGGTTGAGGACATATGCCTTCTAGATGAGCTAGAGCAGATCGCACGCAAGCATACCAACTTCAGCTATTATATCTCCCTTTCCCGCC
>DASTET010000900.1:0-2207 GCA_035709445.1 Blastocatellia bacterium
CGCGCCAGACTCTTTAACGTGTGGCCGATTGCGCGCGCTGGACCACGAGCTCGACGCGGCAGTCGCTTATTATCTCTTTTATCGAGTTTGTAAGCTCAGGCGTGACCTTCACGCGCACGAACTGGTTTGGCTGGATGCGTGCGATGCTGCCGTTTTCAAGCTCGACTTCGAAAATCACACCGCTATCGCCCCGGTGAGTGTCAAGCAGCGTGTAAAGCCTCTCAAGCCGGTCATTATCTATAGAGTTGACGCTGAAACCTATGGTTATCGTGCGCGCCGACCGTTCGCGTATGTTTTCGAGACTCTGAATCTCGTCTGCGATGATTGTCATCGCGCCGCCGTCATCGATTTCGAGCCTTCCACGCACGAGCACCGCCGAGTCGTTCTTCATCACGCCGTTCGCCTTTCCAAACACATCGGGCCAGGCGACGACCTTGACCGAACCGAACTGGTCTTCGAGCTGGAACAGGCCAAACCGGTCGCCCTTCTTTGTCGTGCGGACGTTGAGGTCCATTACTATCCCGCCAAGCGCGATCTGCGCGCCGTGATGGAAGTTCGGTAATCGCTCCATATCCGCGTTTGCGAAATCAGTGAGCGCATGCTCGTACCTGAGCAGCGGATGGCCTGAGATATAGAATCCCAGCGTCTCCTTCTCGCCCTTTAGCAGTTCCGTGTGCGCCCACTCCTCGACATCCGGAAGGGCCGGCTCGGCTACAGGCGTAGAGACCGACAGAGAGCCGAAAAGGTCTGTCTGTCCGGACGCGCGCGACCGCTGCACGCGCTGACCGCTCTCAATAGCGGAATCGATTGCCGCAAACATCCGCGCGCGGCGATGGCTTAGAGAGTCGAAAGCGCCCGCGCGAATCAGGCTTTCGAGCACGCGCTTGTTGACGGCCCGCGAGTCGACTCGTTCGGTGAAATCGTAAAGGGAGCCGAACGGCCCGCCAGCGTCGCGCGCTTCGATGATGCAAGAGACGGCGGACTGGCCTATGCCCTTGATCGCCGCAAGCCCGAACCTTATGGAGTTCCCGCTCGCGGTAAAGTTGTCGAGGCTCGCATTCACGTCCGGCGGAAGTATCTCGATGCCCTGCGCGCGCGCTTCGTTGATGTATTTGACCACCTTCGCCGTGTTGTTCAGCTCGTTCGACAGCACCGACGCCCAGAAGTGTGTCGGGTAGTGCGCCTTCAGGTAAGCTGTCTGATAGGCGAGATAGCCGTATGAGAATGAGTGCGCGCGGTTGAATGCGTAATCTGCAAAACCTTCTATGCTCTGCCAGAGCTTTTCGAGCTTTGCCCGGTCGTGCCCCCGCTCGGTCGCCTGATTGAGAAACTTCTCTTTGTGCTTGTCCAGCTCTTCACGTTTCTTCTTCCCCATCGCGCGGCGGACGAGGTCGGCTTCGCCGAGCGAATAGCCTGCGAGCTTCTGAAACACGGCCATGATCTGTTCCTGATAAACGATAACTCCGAGCGTATTGCCCATGACCTCTTTCAGCTCAGGGAAATCGTAGCGGACTTTCTTGCGACCATGGCGCCGGTCTATGAAGTCATCGATCATACCGCTGTCGATGGGGCCGGGCCGGTAAAGGGCGTTGAGCGCCGACAGATCTTCAAGCCCGTCCGGCTTGAGCCTCCGGCATATATCTTTCATTCCTTCGGATTCAAACTGGAAGATCGCTTCGGTCTTTCCGTCGATGAAGAGTTGTAGCGCCGCCTTGTCATCAAGCGGTATCCTCGTCAGATCGAACCCCGTCCCGGTCTCGCGCTCGATAGACTTCATACAATCGTCGATGATCGTGAGCGTGGTTAAAGCCAGGAAGTCCATCTTGAGCATCCCGGTCTTCTCCAGGTCGGTCATCGGGTACTGGGTGGTTATTTCATCGCGAGCCGTCTTAGAGATAGGAACAAGCTCGTAGAGCGGCTTTGGCGAGATCACTACTCCGGCGGCATGAACCGATGAATGGCGCGAGCAGCCTTCGAGCCGCTTGGCTATCTCGATCACCTCGCGCACGCGCGAGTCGGTCTCTATGGCCTTCTTGAGGTCCGGGTTCTGCTTTATTGCGTCTTCGATGGAAACGTTGCGCCCGCGCACGGGAGGCGGAATCATCTTGGCTATCTTATCGACCTCGGCGTAAGGCATTTCGAGCGCGCGGCCCACATCTTTTATTGCGGCTTTTGAGGCCATGGTTCCGAACGTGCTGATCTGCGAA
>DASTET010000901.1:0-2658 GCA_035709445.1 Blastocatellia bacterium
TGTCTATGTGGGCCGCGCCGTGCCGATATACTCGTTCGTCACGCCGAGCGACAAGTACTGGTACTCGGGCGACATAATGAAGTATCCCTATGATCCTCAGCGGGCGCGGCAGATGCTTGCCGAGCTCGGCCTGAAGGACAACAACGGAGACGGATTTCTCGAAGACGCCGAAGGCCACACCGTAGAGTTTACGATCCACCCGAACACCGGGAACTCGCAGCGTGAGAACTCAGGCGGGTTTATCTCGAAGAACCTTCAGGACGTCGGCATCAAGGCCACGTCGGTCCCGGTCGCCCTTTCCGTGATCGCAGAGAAGCTCCAGGCTAATTTCGACTTCGACGCAATCCTTCTCGGCTGGGGATCGGGTGTTCCGCCCGGCCCGATCAACTCCAAAAACATACTGCTCTCGTCGGGGCTGCAACACGTCTGCTTCCCGAGCCAGAAGTCGCCTTCTACGGAATGGGAGGCCCGCGTCGATGAGCTAGTTCACAAGATAATCCACTCCGCCGATCAGGCCGAGCGCAAGCGCATGTACGCCGAGATTCAGCGGATATGGAGCGAGCAGCTTCCGGAAATAAATCTCCTGGCCCAGAAGGAAGCGGTCGCTTACAAAAACAAGTTCGGCAACATTCGGCCTTCGCCGATGGCGCCGCGTGTCACCTGGAACATCGAGGAGATTTACATTAAAAAATGAAGTCAGAAGCCAGAAGCCGGAAGCCAGAAGATGGACGATTATCAGAGCTTCACCCTTGAGCATTCTGGCTTCTGGCTTCTGGCTTCTGGCTTCTGGCTTCTGATGAAGACTTTTCTCATAAGGCGATTGCTCGCGGCGATACCGCTCATCATCGTCGTCACTTTCATAACGAAGGCGATGCTTGTTCTCTCGCCCGGCAACTACCTCGATAATCTCAGGCTCAACAGGTCGATTTCGCCGCAGTACATAGAGCGCGCCGAGAAGGTATATCACCTCGACAGCAAGAACGTCTTCGAGCGGTACTGGTACTGGCTCGCGCCCGCGCTCCAGGGAGATTTCGGGTACTCGTTTTTAAAAGAGGTTTCGGTCTGGACCCTGATCGGCGAGCGAATGCTCAACACGCTGCTGCTCACGGGGTCGGCGCTAATATTCTCGTGGGGTCTTGCAATCCCGCTCGGCATGCTCGCGGCGGTCTATCGCAACAGGTGGATAGACCGGGTCTGCGGCTTCATATCCTTTTTCGGGCTGTCGATTCCGAGCGTCTTCTTCTCTCTGTTGATGGTGCTGCTTGCGGTCAAGACGGGATGGTTTCCGGTCGGAGGCATTCACAACCAGGTGATGTGGGGGGTGATGACCCCGTGGGAGAAGGTCGTAGATACCTTGCATCATCTGGTGCTGCCGACGATAGTGCTCGGCACAATCGGCATGGCCCAGTACATGCGACAGATGCGCAGCGAGATGATAGAGACGCTTTCGCAGGATTACATACGCACCGCTCGCGCCAAGGGGCTGAGCCTCCGGCGCGTGGTGATGCGACATGCGCTCGGCAATGCGATCAACCCGCTCGTCACCCTGTTCGGGTTTTCGCTCGCGACGTTGTTTGCCGGCGCGCTGCTTACGGAGTACGTCTTCGGGTGGCCGGGGCTGGGGCTCCTCACATTCGAAGCGCTCGAAAATAAGGACGAGCCGCTTATCATGGCCTCCGTGACCATGCTCGTGATCATGCTCGTCATCGGCAACCTCATCGCAGACCTGCTGCTTGCGATCATCGATCCTCGGATAAGGCTCGAATAGCTTTCATGGCCGACATCCTTACAAGCGAAGAGAAGCTGCCCGTAGAACAATCCGAAATTGTCTCGCCGTCGTCGCGTGGACGGTCGCCCGCGCGGATACTCTGGCTGAAGCTGCGCCGCAATCGCACGGCGATGTTCGGGCTATATACGCTTGCGGTCCTCTATGCGGCTGCGATACTGGCCGGTTTTCTTGCGCCCTACAGCTATGACAACGTTGAAACGTCTCTGCCTTTTCACAAGCCGATGATCGGCGACATACATATATTCGACCGGGAGGGCCGGCTCAGTCGCCCGTTCATCTACGCCATAGTGCCTGAAGACCCGCAGCTTAAGACCTATCGCTATGACACATCGACGATATACCCTATCCGCTTTTTTGTGCGCGGCGACAGCTATCACATACTCTGGCTGGTCCGGTCGAATATTCACCTGTTCGGCGTCGACGCGCCGGGGCGGATATACCTCTTCGGGTCGGACCTGCTTGGCCGCGACATGTTTTCGCGCATACTGTATGGCGCGCAGGTGTCGCTGTCGGTAGGCATCATAGGGATAATCATCTCGACCGTCATAGGCGTGCTCGTAGGGGGCCTTGCGGGATATTTCGGCGGCGCAATCGATTTCATACTCATGCGCTGGGTGGAGGTGTTGCTTGCGATTCCGAGCCTCTATTTTATATTGATCATGCGCAACATGTTCGGTGAGGGGCTCAGCTCGTCCCAGGTCTATTTGATAATAGTCATCATACTCGCCTTCATCGGATGGGCGACGGGCGCGCGGGTGATCCGGGGGATGGTGCTCTCGATAAAGGAGCGCGAATACATCCTGGCGGCGCGCGCGCTCGGTTACAGCGATCTGAGGATAATCGTCCGCCACATATTGCCGAACACATTC
>DASTET010000902.1:0-4700 GCA_035709445.1 Blastocatellia bacterium
TTATCTACTGGAATAATGCAGCGGAACAACTCTACCACGTCCCGGCCAGCGAGGCAGTAGGACGAAGAATTGAGGAGGTCTATCAATACAAATGGTTAAAGGCTGAAGACGAGCAGGCTGCCGAGTGCTCGCTGGCTACGACAGGCTCCTGGCAGGGCGAGAATATAGTTATTACGCGGGACAATGATGAAATCTATGTCGAGTCATCGGTCAGCGCCATCAAAGATGAGGGCGGCGCGGCAACCGGTCGTCTAGCCGTGATACGCGACATCTCCGAGCGCAAACGGGCAGAGGAGTCTCTGCGCGAGAGCGAAGCGAGGCGACTGCTGGCGGAACGGGCAGCTCGCATGGGTACCTTCGAATGGAACATCAAGACCGGACTCAATATCTGGTCGCCAGAACTTGAAGCTATGTATGGTTTACCGATTGGGAGTTTCGCCGGGACTCAACCGGCCTGGGAAAGCCTGGTCTACTCAGATGATCGTGACAGGGCGCTCGCAAGCGTGCAACGAGCCTTTGAGACATGCGAGCCGGTCGAAGAGGAATGGCGAGTAAGGTGGCCGGACGGGAGTATTCATTGGTTATTCGGTCGCTTTCAGGTCTTCCTGGATTCCTCCGGCGCGCCGTTGAAACTGACCGGCATCAACATAGATATCACCAAGCGCAAGGCGGCTGAAGAGGCTTTGCGCGAAAGCGAATCGAGGAACCGCGCTATCCTCAACGCGCTACCCGATCTGATGTTCCTTCAGAATTCCGACGGCATATATCTCGACTATCATGCGAAGAATCGCAGCGATCTGTTAATCCAGCCCGAAGAGTTTATCGGGAAGCGGACGGAAGAGATATTGCCGCCCGAACTGGCAACGCCGCTCTCGCGATGCTTCGAGAACGCTCTCAAGACCGACGAGACACAGCTACTGGAGTATTCATTAAATATCGAGGGGCAGGACCGCCATTACGAAGCCCGCGTTGTGAAATGCGATAGCGACAAAGTCCTGAGCATCGTACGTGAAATCACTCAAACCAGGCAGGCCGAGGATCAATTGCGCGCTCAGGCCATTCTGCTCGACCATGCCCGCGAGGCCATCATAGTCAGAGATCTGAATGATCGAATTCTATTCTGGAACAGGGGCGCGGAGTCCATTTACGGCTGGACGGCCAGCGAAACTATCGGCAGGGATATTCGAGAGATACTCTATAAGCAGGACCCGACCGAATATGAGCGAGCCAAAACGAACGTGCTCGATAAGGGGGAATGGGCGGGCGAGTTGCTCCAGTTCACAAAGAGCGGCAAAGAGATAATCGTAGAATCTCGGTGGACCTTTGTCCCCGATTATGCGGGCGAGCCGAAAGCGATACTCGCCATCAATACTGATATTACTGAAAAAAAGAGCCTCGAAGCCCAGTTCCTCAGCGCGCAGCGGATGGAGAGCATCGGCACGCTGGCGGCAGGCATATCGCACGACCTCATCAATGTCCTTACGCCGATTCTGATGGCGATCAACGTGCTTCAGATTAGGCTCAAAGATGAAGAGAGCCTCCGTATGCTCGAAGTGATCGAAAGGAGCGCGCAATGGGGAGCGGACCTGGCCAGACAGGTGCTCGATTTCGTCAGGGGGACAGAAGGGGAGCGAACCGACCTCCAACTGAAGTACCTGATTAAAGACCTGATTATGGTATTGAAAAAGATCCTGCCGAAATCTATCGAGGTCGAGGCGAATATCCCGGAAGACCTGTGGGTCGTCAGCGGCGATGCGACGCAGCTACATCAGGTCTTGTTGAACCTCTCTGTAAACGCGAGGGACGCAATGCCGGGCGGCGGCATCCTGACGATCAAAGCAGAGAATACTCTGCTCGATGAGACTTATGCCCGTATGAGGGTCGGAATCCGTCCCGGCCCGTTCGTCAGCATATCGGTCACGGACACAGGGACAGGTATCCCCTCCGGTATCGCCGAAAAGATATTCGACCCATTCTTCACGACCAAAGAACGCGGTAAAGGCACAGGGCTTGGCCTCTCCACGGTGCTTGCTATAGTCAATAGCCACGGCGGTTTTATTAATGTTTCGAGCAGGCCCGGCAAAGGGACGGAGTTCAAGTTCTATCTTCCTGCCGCAAAACAGAAGGCTGAAAAGCAGGCTCCCGAGGATATAGGCAGACTTCCGAGAGGGCATGCGGAATGCATCCTGATCGTCGATGATGAGGCTTCCATCAGGGAGATCGCCAAAGCTACGCTTGAAGCATATGGTTACCAGGTCAAGCTTGCAGCCGATGGTACAGAGGCGCTGGCGCTCTACGCACAGCACAGAAATGAGATCAAGCTTGTCATCTTAGACATGGTTATGCCTATCATGGACGGGCCATCCACGATCCGCGCTTTACGAAGGCTGAACGCGCAAGTCAAGATCATCGCGAGCAGTGGCCTTGAGGAATACAGAGTCAAATCGGCAGAGGGAGGGGTGATCAGGTTCTTATGGAAGCCTTTTACGGCGGAGGACCTGCTAATAGCGATAAACGCGGCTCTCAGGTCCGATCAAGAGGAGGCAGTATGAAGCAAGAGCAGGATGACCCCGTATCTCAACAGGAGATCCTGACGGAGGAAGATGAACGTAAGTTTGCCGAGCAGAAGAGGGAAGCCGCTGAGCAGCAGCGCCTGGTCTCTGAAGAGTTGCGACGATCCTCCGAGGAACTGCGCATGGCCGCAGAGCAGATAAGGTTGTCTTCGGAAGCCTCACGCGCAGCGGCCGAGCTATCACGGGCGGCAGCAGAGGAGGCGAGAAATGCCGCCGAAATCGCACGGCAGAAGTCCGACGAGGCGCGGGAGCAGGCAGAAAAAGCGCGAGAAGCAGCGCGGCGGGCAGAGGAAGCAATAAGAGAACAGCAGATAATAATGCAACAGGTCCTGGAGTCCGAGAAGCGATATGCGAAGGAATTAGAAGATAGATTGTCAAAAGAATTTATCGAGTAATTGAGCTGCGCGATAAATAACGAGCATGTGCGCCTGTCATAGCGAACCCGCAAAGCTCCGGATGCGAGCAATCCTCTAAAGGCTGAGATTTTCTCGTTTTCATCCACCTTCCAGTGATATAATACTTCGCGGTTACCGCTTTTTCCCCGGCTACAATGCGGCGGTCCTGGCTCCGAGAACGCTATTTGGTGCTCGTAGTATTTTATATATCAGGCCCAACTGGGATTAGGCTCAGTCTCTCAATTTGAGAAACCGTACCAATCCTGTTCCTCACCATACACCTGAATCGGGAGGTGAGTCATGAACGATAACAGTCTTCTACCCAGCACATTCTCCCTGCGTGAACGCCTCGACAGACTGGAGCATGAACTTACCGGGTCAGCACTTCAAAAAGATGATTTTACAGATGCCCTTCAGGACTTACGCATGAGTCTCGAAGAGCTGGAAGTGGCCGAAGAAGAGCTGATTGAACAGAATCAGCAACTGACAGAATCTTGCGCGGCCCTGGAAGCTGAGCGGCAACGCTACATCGATCTGTTTGAGTTTGCCCCGGACGGGTATCTTGTGACGGATGACAGAGGGAAGATAAAAGAGGCCAATCGAGCAGCCTGCGATATGATTGGGGGCCAGGCACGGTTCCTGGTCGGCAAACCGCTGTCGAGTTTTATCGACAAGCAATACCTCAAGACTTTTCGTTCAGAACTGAACAGAATAAAGGCTGCATCCGATGTGCGGGAGATGGATCTGCGATTAAGCCCGCGAGACGGCCCTCCCTTTAGGGCATTCATTAGAGTTTTTGCCAGTCGAATTCCTGATGGCAAGCCTTCTGATTTCCGGTGGCTTTTGCGTGACATTACTAAACAGAAGGAGGCAGACATCACCGATCGCAATCAGGCGGAGACATCGCTTCGCGAGAGTCAGAAACAATTAGCCAGCATAATTGGTTCAGCCATGGACGCGATCATCACCATAGATGATGATCAGCGCGTCGTTCTCTTCAATGCTGCGGCAGAAGAGATGTTTCGCTGTCCGGCTGACGCAGCCGTCGGGCAACCGCTCGATAGCTTCATCCCTGAGCGCTTTCGCTCCTCATATCGAGAGCATATCCGGGGGTTCAGAGAGGCCAGTATTATTTCTCTTTCTATGGGATCGGACAGGGCTATATTGGGTCTTCGCGCGAACGGGGAAGAGTTTCCCATAGAAGCCTCCATTTCGCAGGTCGAGGTGGGTTCCAAAAAGCTGCTGACGGTTATCATCCGCGACATCACGAGTCGCCGGCAGGCCGAGGATAAGCTTCGAGAGCAGGCCGCCCTTCTCGATCAGGCGCAGGATGCCATTATGGTCCGCGATCTTGAAGACCACATCCTCTTTTGGAGTAAAGGCGCCGAGCGAATCTATGGCTGGGCAGCCGAAGAGGCTGTCGGAAAGCACATCCAGGACCTTCATTATAAAACCATCGGCCAGGACTATTACGAAGCCAAACAGAGCCTGCTGGAGAGGGGTTACTGGTCGAGTGAAGGTATCCATCGGACAAAGAATGACAACGAGATTGTAGTCGAGAACCGGTGGTCCCTGCTGCGCGACCAGGAAGGCAATCCCGAATCGGTTCTTGTGATCAATACGGATATAACAGAGAAAAAGAGGCTCGAAGAGCAATTCCTCAGGGCGCAGCGGATGGAGAGCATCGGGATGCTTGCAGCCGGAATTGCCCACGACCTGGGTAATATACTCT
>DASTET010000903.1:0-3329 GCA_035709445.1 Blastocatellia bacterium
CAAGGTGCGCTACAAGCAAACCTTGCTCGGCGCATCCTGGGCTATCTTGCAGCCGGTGTCGCTGATGCTGGTCTATACGCTGATCTTCTCAGGGATCGCCAAGATGCCGAGCAACGGCCTGCCCTACGCGATCTTCGTCTATGCCGCCCTTTTGCCCTGGATGTTTTTTTCTACGGTCCTCGGGAGCGCCACTAACTCGCTCGTCAGCAATAACAATCTGATAACGAAGGTCTACTTCCCGCGCGAGATTCTACCGCTTACCTATCTGGTCGCGGCTCTGTTCGATTTCATTGTGGCTTCGAGCGTGTTGGGGACACTGATGATTTACTATGATGTCCCCCTCACAAAGAACGCTCTTTACGCAGTGCCGATCATGCTGACCTTGATCGTATTCGCCGCCGCAATGGGGCTTCTGTTTTCTGCTCTGCAGGTGCGCTACCGCGATCTCGGCTTCGCGATGCAGCTATTGCTCCGACTCTGGATGTACGCAACGCCTGTCCTCTATCCACTCGTCGCTGTCCCTGAGAGCCTTCGGCCTTTCTACATGCTGAATCCGATGGTCGGGGTCATAGAGAATTTCCGGCAGGTAGTATTGCTCGGGGCAGAGCCCGATATATGGTTGCTTGGCAGGTCGGCGGTGATATCATTAGTGCTGCTTCTCGCCTCGTATCTATATTTCAAGCGAGTAGAACAAACCATGGCCGACATCATTTGAGGAGCAGCTAAAAGACCCGATGATTGACCTCAAATTCGACCATGTTTCAAAGCGGTATCGCATCCCCCGGCGACAGGTGGATCGATTTGCGCGCCGCTCTTTACTGCGCAGGCTCCGGGAATTCAGGCAGTACAGGCAGGAGCTATGGGCGGTGCGAGACGTGAGCTTTGAAGTCCGCCGGGGCGAGATGCTCGGCATAATCGGCCATAACGGGGCCGGAAAGAGCACGATCCTGAAACTTTGCTCCAATATAACCACGCCGACTCTCGGAGAGATCACCCTTAACGGTCGCCTCCTGGCCCTGATAGAAGTAGGCTCAGGTTTTCACCCCGAGCTGACGGGGCGCGAGAACGTCTATCTGAGCGGGTCTATACTTGGTATGCGCCGGCGCGAGATTGCCGAAAAGATGGAAAGCATCGTCGCATTCGCCGGGATCGAGCAGTTCATCGACGTTCCCGTGAAATGGTATTCCTCGGGGATGTACGTAAGGCTGGGGTTTTCAATAGCGGCGCATCTTGACCCGGACATACTCTTGCTCGATGAGATTCTGGCCGTCGGCGACGCGGCATTTCAGGCCAGGTGCATCCAGCGTATTCTCGACCTGAAAGAGGCCGGAAAGACAATAGTCTATATCTCGCACGACCTCATGACTGTCGAGCGGATGTGTGACCGCGCATTGCTTATGGAGCGTGGGCAGGTCATTGCCGAAGGCCTCCCGCAGGAAGTGATCGCCAGGTATCAGCAACACCCCGATGCGTCTTCGCCGCAAGAATCCGTCACGCCGGACATTAATAAGAAGTGCCTGATCGACTGCGTCACCTTTTATGATGCTGTAGGACAGGAGACATCATTCTTTCGCACGGGGTCGCCGCTCAAAGCCCGCATACAGTACATAGCGCGCGAGCAGATGGATGACGTCGTTATCGAGCTGTCTTTTTACTCTGAAGAGGGAAAGTTCCTGCACTCACAGTACACAACGGCTCTCAAAGAGGATCGTCTCGACCTTGGGCCTGGCAGGGGTGGTATCGAGTTCTACTCCCCCGAGCTGGGGTTACAGCCAGGCGCTTACAGCATTGTCGCCGCCATCAAGCAAGGCCCTGATTACAAGAAAGTCGACCTATGGTATGGACACGGACTGCTTAGGGTTGAGGACGGCAAGATGGTTTCGGGCATGTTCTACATGCCGCATGATTGGCGTGTCACAAAGGCCGCAGACGGGCCCGATGGCGCGGTACACGATCTGGCTTCGGTAAATATTCGCTCAGAGGAATTGAAGTGATCGGCAAGGAAGAACATCTGGTTTCCGTAGTTATCCCCTGTTACAACTACGCCAGGTATCTCGGGGAGGCGGTTGAAAGCGTTCTCGCGCAATCATATCCACACTTCGAAATCATCGTGGTAGATGACGGCTCGACCGATAACATTGTCGAGGCGGTGGCCCGGTTCCCGAAAGTGCGACTCATACGCCAGAAGAATCAGGGGCTCTCTGCCGCCCGCAACACCGGCCTTTGGGAGAGCAAGGGCAGCTACCTTGTCTTCCTTGATGCTGATGATCGTCTTCTGCCCGACGCTCTGGAGAGGGGAGTAAACAGCTTGAGTGCAAACCCGGCGTGTGCTTTCGTCGTCGGGCAATCTCTGTTTATTTCAGCCGACGGGTCGGCCCTGCCTACCACACCGAGGTACTGCGACGACGAAGATATCTACAGGGCATTCTTGAGCAGGAACTATATACGGATGACAGGGATGGTGATGTTTCGGCGCTCAGTCTTTGACTCTGTATCGGATTTTGACACGTCCTTTGACGCCTGTTCGGACTATGATCTCTACCTTAGGATCACCAGGGATTTCCCTGTCCACTTCCATAACCACCCGGTCGCCGAATACCGGAAGCACGGCGAGAATATGTCTTATAACTCGGCGTTGATGATGAAGACTATTCTCGAAGTGATTCGGTCGCAGCGCGCATACGTGAAAGGCAAAAAGAAGTATGAGGATGCATACAGGATAGGGATAAGGTTTTATCAGGAGTATTACGGCGACCAGCTTATGAACCAGGTCCGCCGCCATCTACGCGCGCGCGAGTGGGGAAGCATTGTGGGGCAATCTCTCGCGTTCCTGCGGCACAGCCCCAGAGGGTTCATCAAGCACGCCAGCCGGAAGCTGTCGCTTGTCTTCTCGAACTCTGTGGCCCGGCCTTCAGGCCGTGATGAATAGAACTCGCTCATTCGCGCGAGCCAGGGATGCACGCAGAAGTGATAACCTCGCCGCTTTTTCCAGACTCAATCTCGTTCGGCAGACGGTGTGTGAAGGGAGCGGAGACCGCGCTGCAAATGAAAGTCTGGGCGAATGCTTCAGGCTCGCGCTGATCAACACGAAACCCCGCCGTCTCTAGCAGTGAGGTCAAACAACTCGGCGAAAGCCCCCAGAACCAGTTACCATAGCCCTCCTCCGGCTCAAAGCCATCGGTTATACCGACCTGTTTCGAGACCCCCAGACTCTTCAACTCCCATAGCTTCCTCTCTTCGCGGCTCAACCCTGGAAAATAGACCGCAGCGTTCGGCAGCCCCTTTATTTCAGGGATCGTCGATGTGCGCAAGATTAGAGTCTGTTTGCA
>DASTET010000904.1:0-2028 GCA_035709445.1 Blastocatellia bacterium
CACTGAAGATGGCCGTGTTTGCGCCGATCCCCAGGGCGATAGTCATCACGGCGACAAGGGTGAATCCCGGTTTCTTTCCCAGAACACGAATACCATAGCGAAGGTCCTGCCAGAGATCCGCAACCATGTTCCCTCCCCTCCCTCCAAGAATTACTTTCTCGCCCCTCGCCTGTCGCTCTACACGGCGAAGCTCCTCGCTCAACAGCCGGTGGTCACTCAACTCATGCAACGCAGAGCGGTGGGCCTCTTCGGGTGTCGCGCCGCCCGATATTAAGTCTTCATAGCGGTCCTCAAGGTGCTGATGCAGCTCCTCGACAATCTCCGCCTCTCGCGTCGGCTCAAGCCTCAATCCGGCGAGCCGGTCCCTGATCTCACCCTTCCAATCAGGCATGCTTTAATCCCTCTTGCAGTCTATTTGATCGCTCGTCCCTCGCGTCTGCTCAGCCATATATCGCACAGTTACATATAATTTTGCAACATATTAATGACCGAGAGGCCGTTCAAAACCCCCTATTTGCTTTCAACCCCTATTTATGTGAGAATTGTCTGCGAACGAACAGACGGAGAAACGAAAAGACAGTAACAAGGGTTCCCCCTTCGAACGGACTGCTTCATAAGATTATCAAGCGTTCCTCGCGTGTTTGATAAGCGAATTTCAAGTAGTGTCATATGAACAATACTTTCGATTGTAAAGATTCTTCTTATGGGACGGCTCCGGCCATTGAGCCGATTGCGGCTGACGGTGGGAAACGGGTCCGTGCGGCGCTCGAATCTAGATTCGAGATAGTGAGGACCGTTAGCGAATCCGACATTCATTGCTATTATCTTGCTCGCAGTCTGGCAGGGGCCGAGGTTCCCGTTTCATCCGATCTGGTCAGAGTCAAGGTTCTGTCCAGGTCCGCCGCCAGTGACAGGAGACAGGTTGAGCTGTTTACGGTCGAGGCCCGCGCGGCGGCAAGTCTCTCACATAAGAACATTCTGAAGACGACTGAGGCTGAAGAGCTCAACGGCGTGTGGTTTTCCGCGATCGAGGAGAAGCCCGGCGCCGAGACGCTACAGGAATATCTGAGACGCAAGGGGTGGCTTGATTCGGATGAAGCGCTTCGGATCATCCAACAGGTTGCCGGAGCTTTAGAGTATGCGCACGACCGCGGCGTGCTGCACCTGACCCTGGAAGCGGAGAAGGTCTTGCTAAACGGCGAAGGCGACGTTTTCTTGACCGGTTTCGGCATTGCTTCTACAGACGATCTGGCCTGGGCGCATCAGGAGAGATCGCGTCGTTGTTCACCTCGATACATAAGCCCGGAACAGGTTCTCGGGCGAGGTACGGATAAACGCACCGACCTTTACTTGCTCGGCGTGATCATCTTTGAAATGCTCACAGACCGAGCTCCATTTGAAGCGGAGGATCCGGTCTCGCTTCGGCTGAAGCATTTAAGCAAGCCCCCGCAGCCCCCTCATATGTTCCGGCCTAACCTGTCGCCAGCAGCATCTCAAATTGTATTGGACCTGCTCGGCAAGAAGCCAGCCGAGCGACCTGCGACTATTGGCGATCTAATGAGAGCCCTGGAGCAATGTGCGGTCGCAGGTTTATTGACCGACGAGCAACCGGATGAGCCCTCACTTTTTTCTGAGCCTGATCCCGAACCAGCAGCGTTTGAGCAAGACTTATCGTACTGGGAGGAAGAACCTAAAGAGGATTTAAGAAACGTTGACATAATCGAAGAACCCGATATTGAGGAACCGATTTCTATCGACACGGAAGGCGAGGAGCGCGGGCCTGTCCTGATCGAGCCCAGTTTGCTTCCTGTGAAGGATGGCGCCGCAAGCTCTGTTCGCTTCGTCTGGATTATTGTTGTTTTGATTCTTGGGATGGGGCTTTTCTGGGCGATTCGCGCCGCCAGGTTTCAAGGCGGGCAAAATCCAATTGCCTCGAATGCCGCAGCAGAAACCCTTAGTAATGATGAGCCTGCCGCCGTCAGATCAGGGACGGATACCCCGAAAATGGAGCCGGAGAGTCCGGCAGCT
>DASTET010000905.1:0-3813 GCA_035709445.1 Blastocatellia bacterium
AGAGGGAGAAGCGCGGGAAGCCTACCTGGTCGAGGCGTGCGGTGGTGATGAGCAGTTGCACGCGGAGGCAGAGAGATTGATCGCTGCTCACGAGCGAGAGAGCAGCTTCCTTGACTCTCCGATATGTCCAGAGACGGTGGCGCTGACAGATGAGCGTGATGAATCTCTGGTCGGGCGCAGCATCGGGCCTTACAAGGTGATCGACCAGATCGGTCGCGGCGGTATGGGAGAAGTCTATCTGGCTGACGACAGCAGGCTCGGGCGCAAAGTGGCGATCAAGCTGCTGCCTGCCGCTTTCTCAAACGATAAGGATCGCCTGCGCCGCTTCGTCCAAGAGGCGCGCGCGGCCTCTGCGCTCAACCACCCGAACATCATCACCATTCATGAGGTAGGGCAAGCCGCAGCCGCTCACTACATCGTCACCGAGTACATCGAAGGCGAAACCTTACGCGAGCAGATTCGGCGTGGGCGGTTGAGCCTGGTCGCCGCGCTCGACGTGGCGCGGCAAGTGGCAAGCGCACTTGAGGCTGCGCACGCGGCGGGGATCGTGCACCGGGACATTAAGCCGGAGAATGTCATGTTACGGCGCGACGGGCTGGTCAAGGTGCTCGACTTCGGCCTGGCGAAGCTGACTGCGCCGAGAGGGGTGGAAACGGATGAGACTACCGCGCAGCAACTGAGAACAAAGACCGGAGCGGTGATGGGGACGGTCGCCTACATGTCGCCGGAACAAGCGAACGGGCAGGAGGTGGGCCATCAAACGGACATCTTCAGCCTCGGCGTGGTGCTCTATGAAATGCTCGCGGAGCAGCGTCCCTTTCAAGGCAAGAGCGGAGTAGATATCCTGCACGCGATCATCCATGAGGAGCCTCTGCCGGTCGTAAAGTTGAATCCGCGCTTGCCCGCCGAAGCGGACGACATTCTCAGCAAGGCTCTGGCGAAAGAACTGAATGAACGTTACCGTCACGCGGGCGATTTCGATCTGGATTTGCGACGGCTCAAACGCGCGGTCGAATCAAACTCGCTCACGAGCGCGAGGCCTTCTGCCGGGCAGCAAGTTATGTGGGCGTCGGGGCGAGCAAAGCTAATCTGGGCAACTGTCGGGATGCTGGTGATCGGCCTTTCTATTCTCGCCGGGTGGTGGCTCGGTCGCCCGGGTGAAACGCCGGGGCGCGCTGTGTCACTTGAGAATGTGATATTGACGCCGCTCACGACCGATCCCGGCTACGAAGCCGAGCCGACACTTTCGCCGGATGGGGAGACGGTCGCTTATGTTTCAGATCGCACCGGCAACTTTGAGATATTTCTCAAACAGGTCTCAAGCGGCCCGGAAGTCAATTTGACGAACGATCCAGCCGACGACGTGCAACCCGCCTTCTCGCCCGATGGCAGGCAGATCGCTTTCGTTTCGTCGCGTTCCGGCTCATCGGACCTTTATTATCCGGGCTATGATCTGCCGCCGATGGGTGGCGACATCTGGGTAATGTCGGCGCTGGGGGGCGCGGCCCGGCGTGTTGGCGAACGCGGCAACTTCCCGTCGTGGTCTCCGGACGGATCGGCCATTCTCTACTCGAGCGGCCCCCAGTTCGCCCAGAAAATCTACCGCGTGAGTGCGCAGGGGGGCGAGCCCCGAGAGATAGCTCTCAAGTTCAAACCTGATACCGGAACACCTCGGTTTATACTCTATCCCAGTTACTCCTCCGATGAGCAATGGATCGTGTTTGAGGCAGATAATACCGGTATTGGCTCCCGCGTCATCTACGCGGTCAGAGCTGAAGGTGGCGACATCGAGCAGATTGCTGTAGGCCAGCATCCGGTCTGGAGCGCCGATTCACGAGCAGTGATCTACTCGAACGGAGAACCGGGCAAGAACTTTGACCTCTGGCAAGTTCCCTTCTTGACGGAGCAGGGAAGAGTCTCAGGTCGTCCCGAGCCGCTGACGGTCAGCCACGGGCGGCATACGCACGCAACCGTCTCGCGCGACGGGCGTCAGATCGCCTTCGCGGCGTTGGAAATCTCGTCCAACGCTGAAGCCCTCGCCATTGATGCCGAAGCGGGTCGGGTTCAAGGGAGGCCTCAGCCGATCACGAGCGGCAGTAGAGTGACGTACTACCAGAGTTTCTCTACTGATGGCAGAGCCGTTGCCTTCGAGGCCCGTCAGGGCACGGGCTCTGACCTCTGGCGAGTGGACCGTGGCGGGGCTCCGGTGCAGTTGACTGCCGACCCGGATTTTGCCGATACCCTTCCGCGATGGTCGCCCGATGGCCGCACTATAGCTTTTAATCGCCGGCCGATTAAAGCGCCGCTCGAAGCCACCAGCCTGTGGTTGATGGCGGAAGATGGTGGGAACCCGCACCTGCTGATCGAAAGGGCTGGATTCTTTACGTGGATGCCGGATAGTCGCGGGATCCTCTACCTTTCCAGGGTGGACAGTCAGCTCTACTTCTTCGATCTCGCCACCAGAAGTGAGCGTCGTCTGACCAATGAGCCCAAAATCGTCGGGCCGATGATTACGAGCCCTGATGGCCAGTGGGTGATTTTTCAATCTGTCAGGTCAGGCAGCATTGACCTGCTCGCAATGCCGATAGCTGGCGGAGACGTGCGGACTGCCGTGGCGACGCTGCGCCAGGATAACCATCCTTTCGTTTCGCCTTCCGGGCGGTGGCTCTACTTTGAATCGGATCACAAGAATCTCTGGCGCGTGCCTGGACCGGCTCAGAGCTGGCGGCAAGCAGAACCGGTGAAGGTGACCAATTTCCCCGAATCCGGTCTCTTCATCGAAGACTCCCAAATCTCGCGCGATGGTCGCTGGTTGCTCTATTCACGCGTTCGCATCAAGGCCGATATCTGGATCATGAGGTTTGACAGGTGAAAGAACCTGACTCTTCCTCAGAGATTCCGGCTTCTGGCTTCTGGCTTCTGACTTCTGTATAAAGATCATTATGATCCTGACGGAAGTGACAGAGGAGTTGATCGCGATATTCGATAACGCGCGAAGCGTTTCGGTCCTTACCGGCGCGGGCATCTCGGCTGAGAGCGGCGTGCCTACTTTCAGGGGCGGCGGCGGGACAGAGGTCTGGACCTGGCGCGGAAAGCATATAACCGAGCTCTCATCCGCCGAATTGATGGCCACCGACCCGAAGCTCGTCTGGGAGTGGTTCGATTACCGGCGCGGCATGCTCACGAGCATCGTGCCAAACCCCGGTCATCACGCGCTTGCAAAATGGGAGCGCAGGTTCGAGGACTTCACGCTGATCACTCAGAACATCGATGATCTTCACCGGTCGGCGGGGAGCCTCAATCTGCTTGAGCTTCACGGCAATATATGGCGCGCGCGGTGTCTCAGGTGCGCCAGCACCTTCGAAGCCCGCGATACACCGCTCGAACAGAACCCTCCGCTCTGTCTCGTCTGCGGCGGACAGTCGCGCCCAGACGTAGTACTGTTTGGCGAGATGCTTCCGGAAGGCGTCTTCGAGCGCGCGGAAGAGGCAGCCGCCCGCGCCGACATCTTCTTCGTAATAGGCACGTCGGCGGTCGTCTACCCGGCGGCAGGGCTCCCCGTCATCGCGCGTAACGCAGGCGCGAAGATCATCGAGGTGAACCCTGAACAAACCGACATCTCGTTTTTTGCGGACGTGACGCTGCTAGGGAAGGCCGGAGAGGTCCTGCCGAGATTCATCAAGGAGCGGGGATGACGCGCGCCCTATACTTCGACTCTTTTGCGGGCGTGAGCGGCGATATGATTATCGGCGCGCTTATCGATCTTGGCGTCGATTTCGAAGCGTTGAAAGATTCTCTGTCGGGTCTCAATCT